>CAYRLT010000255.1:0-1881 GCA_964425095.1 uncultured Luteolibacter sp. | reverse complement strand
TGGCCTCTTGCAACTCGCGCGGCGCAGGGCTAGAGGTTATCGCACCTTTAGAAATTTCCAAGCGATGGCGTATTGGATCGCTGGTGGTTTAACCATTGAAAACCGACGTGCACTTACCCACTAAAAGTTCAGGAGCGCCTCAATTGATCATCATCGAGAAAGCCAAGGCGGTGGTCGGTTCCAACCGCCGTGACTACCGGAATGAGCACCGAGTCAAACAGCGCAACCAGAGGGTGGATTTTTAGATAATGATCCACCAATTCCATTTCATCATGTTCGCCGGCCCGGAGCAGTCGCTGGTAACAGTCTTCCGCAGGCGTAAGTGCTTCATCATCACTCAGGACGATGCTGATAAAGGCCAGCTTCGGAATGTGCCGTCCCATCACCACCAGACAAACTGTTAGTGGTGTCGCCAGCACCAGTCCTACCGGACCCCACAACCAAGTCCAGACCAAGGCGGCCACGATCAAGGCGATGGGCGTCACTCCGGTGCTTGCCCCATAAAGCCATGGCTCCATCACATTGTTGCTGATTACTTCGAGCACGACGAAAAGCCCGATGGTCAGAAGCGGGGCCATCCATCCTGGCGAGGAAGCGATCGAGATAAGGATCGGAAATGCGGCGGCGATCCATGGACCCACATACGGAATGAAACGCAGTACGGTAGCCAGCGCCCCCCATAGAATGGCATTCGGCACGCCGATGAAATACAATCCAATCGCAACTGGAATTCCATAGGTCACATTGACCACAATCTGCATCAATAGATACTTTGAAACTCTTGCTCCCGCATCGTCCATGGCTCGCGCCGTCGTGGTCATGCGTCCTTGGCCGATCAGCCGGATGAATCGATTCCTGAGCTCTTCGCGCTCAAGCAGCATGAAGATTAAAAGCACAAGAACCAGCGCAGCCGTGCCCAATGGCCCGAGCACCGGTGCCAGAACGGTCTGCACGATTTTGAAACGCTGGTCTTTACCATCGATAATTTCCACCGGGATGACTTTTCTCTCAAGGGTGGGCTTGACTTCCACGCCAGGGGATGCGCCGCCCCCTTTTTCTAAGGGCAAGTCGTTTTTGAGATCCTCAATCGTCTCGGAAATTTTTGAAAACGAGCTCTGACTCGAGCCCTGTAGGGCATGAATTTTGAGTCGGATGTTTTCCTTATAATTCGGAAGCTCATTTGCTAGATCAATGGCCTGACACGTCATCGCCCAGCCGACGACTCCGGCGGCGGCGAACATCATCATCACCACAAGCAGCACAGCGGCGATTCTTCCAAGCCAGCGCTGCAACCATGTGACCAGCGGTGCAAGAATGAAGGTCAGTAATGCCGATAATGCAAGGGGGACGAGAATTTCACGCCCGAAATATAGCAATAGAATAATGAAGGCGGTCAACAGCAGATTGGATATTGTTGCCAATGATACCGCTGCTGCAGCCTTGTTTACCGGTATGATCATAAAATCACTTGATTGCTTGAAGCATGAAAAACGTCCGCTGATGGATCTGATCCACTGCGGACGCTTTTTTTGCGGCGCCCCTTGAGGCGCGGTTCTCCCACGGGGGAAAATTATTTTTTCGAGGCGTCCACTTCAGCCTTCGCGGCTTCCGCAGCGGCATCGGATTTCTTTTTTTCGGCATCGAGTTGAGCTTGGACCGAAACCTTGTCGGCTTCGATTCTGGCCTTGTCGATGGTGGCATTGGTATTCGTTTGCTTAACTGCTGCCTTGGCGTCGGCATTCACTTCATCCTTGCGAATATCGATTGACTCTTTGGCGGCTTCGTTCGATTCGTCGATCGCCGCTTTTTGCTTGTCGCAACTGACGGATACGATGGAGGCAAGCACGAGTAGGGTGTATTTGATTGATTTCATGATGTTAT
>CAYRLT010000254.1:0-8092 GCA_964425095.1 uncultured Luteolibacter sp. | reverse complement strand
TTCTGCATCAGCACCTTGAGACCGCGCGCTTCCAACAAGGTCCCGATCGAGGCGGCTGCCAGCCCTTTACCAAGTGAGGAGACAACGCCGCCAGTGACAAAAATATATTTCATGTAGATAGTTGAGTTAAGTGTGATGTGTTTAAATTGGGCAAAGGGAGCAAGTGGAGATGACAGAACCGCGTCTAACTTTTAAGTTTTAACAAGATCCCCTCCACTTCCCGAGCTTGTTCCGGAGTATCGACTCCGGGCGAAGTATCGTGAGTCAGGAGAACCTTGATAGAAGCACCGTTTTCAAGCGCACGGAGTTGTTCGAGCGATTCAGCTTGTTCCAAGGGGGAAGGCAGCCACGTGACAAAGCGCTCGAGAAAACCACGACTGTAAGCATAAATGCCCTTGTGGCGAAGAACCGGCAAGCCTGCCACCGCGTTGCGAAAATATGGCAACGGAGAGCGCGAAAAATAGAGCGCACGGCCATCCAGCGCGGTAACGACTTTCACGACGTTCGGGTCCTGCACCGCAGGATCCGCAGGATCGAGCGGATTGGCGGCCGTGGCCATGTCGAGCGACGGATCATCCGCCATGGTTTGGGCGAGTTCATCCACCAATGCGGGATCGATGAGCGGTTCGTCGCCCTGAATGTTGACGATGTGGGTGAATTGCGGCAACGCGCGGACCGCCTCGGCGATCCGGTCCGTACCGGTCGGGTGGCCCGACGAGGTCATCACGGCCTTGCCGCCAAAGGCGATGACGGCATCCCGGATGCGCACATCATCTGTCGCGACGATCAGATCATCAAGCCGGGAACATTGCCGACAACGCTCCCAAACATGCTGAATCAACGGTTTTCCGGCGATGAGATGGAGGGGTTTCCCGGGGAAGCGGGTAGACCCCCAGCGGGAAGGCAGGACACCAAGAATTCGAATATTTGGGATGGATTGAGGCACGCCTGCGGAAGGTTGGGCAAGCGTAGGGCAAGGACTTGCCAACGGACAAGAGCGGTTTCGGAAAATTCTTCATCGCCGCGCAAGTAGCGGCGTTCACCGGTCGCCGGAAATGACCTTGGCAAAGTAACCCTGAACGATATGCTCACTTTTTGGTGCATCAAGATTTGGGACATACCCACGCCCATCTTACCCTGCTTCGCTGCCCACGCGCTCCGCCTGCCCGGCTCCGCTACCATTTCCGATGTCATCATCTCATCTTCGCTACCACTCGTTCCTGCGCCTCGCCATTCCGGCCATGATCGTGATCGGCTTGGTGTTCAGCGCCATACTGACCAGACAGGCTGAACTTGCCGCCCAAGCGACCGACCGCGTCCGTTTTGAACGACTGGGCGACCGCCTCCAAACCGAGATCACCCGCCGCGTCCGCCAGTTTGAATACGGCCTGCGCGGTGCCCGCTCTTTGTGGCCAGCCAGCAATTCCGTCGAACGCGCGGAGTTCGCCGCCATGGTCGGCTCGCGCGATCTCAACCGCGAGTTTCCCGGATCGCTGGGCATCGGATTCATCCGCCGCGTCGCCCGTGACAACTTGCCATCGTTTCTCGAAGCCACCCGGGCCGATGGCGCGCCCGATTTTACACTCAAGACCAAGGGCGATACGCCCGATCTCTACATCATCGAATACATCCAACCCTTGGCCTTTAACTTGGCCGCCGAAGGCTTTGATGTAGGGCAGGAGCACAACCGCCGCGCTGCCGCCGATCGAGCCATGCTCACCGACGAATTCGCCATCACCCAACCCATCACCCTGGTGCAAGCCATGGAAGAGGGACCTGGATTTCTCATTTATTTACCCGTTTATAAAAATGGCTCGCATCCCACAACCCCCGAGGCACGACGCGATGCGCTCCTAGGCTGGACCTACATGCCCATCATCGCCTCCCGCATCCTCTCGCCCATTGTCCCCTATCTCGGAGATGAGGTCGACTTCGAGGTCTTTGGTGGCAAATCCCGGCAATTCGGCGACCTCTTTTTCGACGCCGATCATCACCTCGAAATCTCCGCCCCCGTCCCGATCCCTAACAAAATACGCGACCAGCCCCTCTTTCATAACTTCGTCAACCTCAATATAGGCGGGCAAGCATGGACCATCGCCTACAGCACCGGCCCTCAATTTCATCCCACTTCGCGTATGGGCGTTTACAGTATCGCTTTCGGCGGGCCGACACTGATACTTCTCCTTGGCATCTTGCTCTTCAATCTCAGCAGCACCACCCGCAAGGCGCAAAACCTCGCCAATGCCATGACTGCCGACCTCTCGGC
Organism: uncultured Luteolibacter sp.; assembly: GCA_964425095.1. Taxonomy (GTDB): domain Bacteria; phylum Verrucomicrobiota; class Verrucomicrobiia; order Verrucomicrobiales; family Akkermansiaceae; genus Luteolibacter. The sequence continues at coordinate 5,826 of CAYRLT010000254.1, read as the reverse complement.
TGCGGTGGCCAAGGCGGAAATGCTCGCCCTCGTCGCCACCCGCACAACCAATGCGGTCATCATCACCGACGCCCAGCGCCGCATCACTTGGGTCAACGAAGGATTCACTCGCATCAGCGGCTATACGCTCGAAGAAGCCATGAGAAAATCACCCGGCGCACTTCTAAATGGAAAACACTCCGAACCCGCTACCGTCGAGACCATGCGATCCGCCCTGCGACAAGGACAAAGCTTCCGCGGCGAGATCATCAATCAGGACAAGGCCGGTCGCGACTACTGGATCGATCTCGATATCGTCCCCCTCCGCGATGCCGGCGGCCAACTGACCGGATTCATCGGCACAGAGCTTGATATCACCGAACGAAAACAGGCCGAAGCCCAACTGCTAGAACAAGCCACTCGCACGGAACTCGCCTTGGAAGGCGGCGAACTCGGCCTATGGGATTGGCACATCGCTTCCGGCCATACCCTCTTCGACCAACGCTGGGCCGCCATGCTCGGCGAAGAGGTCTCCGCGCTGCGCCCCCATGTGGACGAATGGAGCTCCCGTTGCCACCCCGATGACCTGCCCCTCGCCCAAGCCGCACTACAACGCCACTTTGACGGCGAGACCCCCATTTACCAATGCCGCCATCGCATGAAACATCGTTCTGGCACTTGGCGTTGGGTCATGAATTGCGGCAAAATCGTCAGCCGATCGGCTGACGGTGCGCCGCTGCGCATGGTAGGCACTCACCAAGACATCACTGCTCAACACCTCGCTCAATTGGCACTGGCCATCGCCAAAGAAGCCGCCGAGGCCGCCACCCGCGCCAAGGCCGATTTTCTTGCCAACATGAGCCACGAAATCCGCACCCCGATGAATGCCGTTATCGGCATGTCGGAACTTCTTCAGCACACTCCTCTCAGTGACGAGCAAATGGAGTTTGTCGACACCATCCGCACCAGCAGCGACACGCTCCTGGCTTTGATTAACAACATCCTCGACTTCTCCAAAATTGAATCCGGACTGCTCGATTTGGAAAACGCCCCGATCAATCTCCGTGATTGCGTCGAGAGCGCACTCGACCTCAACGCCCGCCCCGCCGCCACCAAGGGACTTGACCTCCTCGTCTGGATAGACCCCGATGTCCCACCCGCCATTCTCGGCGATGTCACCCGCCTTCGGCAAATATTCACCAACCTCATCAGCAACGCAGTCAAGTTCACTGAACACGGCGAGGTTCTCGTCTCAATCTCCCTCCAGCCCGGGAATCGCATGTGTTTCTCGGTCAAGGACACTGGCATCGGCATCCCCGCCAACCGGCTCGACCGACTCTTTAAATCCTTCAGCCAAGTCGATGCCTCCACGACGCGCCAATACGGCGGCACCGGCCTTGGTCTCGCCATCTGCCAGCGCCTAGTCTCGCTCATGCAGGGCCGCATTTGGGTCGAGTCCACGCCCGGCCAAGGTTCCTCTTTCCTCTTCGAGATTCCCTATAAAGCCTGCGCTTATTCGCCACGCCCGTATCAGTTCACCCAGCAACCGGAATTCAGCGGCCGCCGCTTGCTCATCGTGGATGACAACGCCACCAACCGCCGCATCCTCTCCCGCCAGGCCACGAGCTGGGGTTTAAGCCCGCGTGACGTTTCCTCGGCGGCCGACGCCTTGAAGTTGCTCGATGCCAACACGCCGTTCGACCTCGCCATCATCGATGTGCAGATGCCAGGCATGGACGGCTACACCTTGGCTGCGGAAATCCGCCGCCGCCGCAACTCTCAACAACTGCCCATCATCGCCCTGACTTCCCTCGGCATTCACGCCGATCAGTTCGCAGGTCTAGATGTCGCGCAGGTTCTCACCAAACCGATCAAATCCAGCATCCTCCATGCTGCCCTGAGCGCCCTATTCCAGTCCATGGCCCCGATTGCTTCCGCGCCTAGCGCCGGAGTGAATAAGCCCGCTCCGTTGTTCGCGAAATCCCATCCCTTCCGTATCCTGCTCGCCGAAGATATTGCAATCAACCAGCGCGTTGCCTGCCTACTCTTAGACCGTCTTGGCTATAAAGCCGAGATTGTCTCCAACGGTCTCGAAGCGCTGGCCGCCGTCAGTAACCAACCCTTCGACATCCTCTTTCTCGATGTCCAAATGCCCGAGATGGACGGCCTGTCCTGCGCCAAACACCTGTGCGCCGAATATCCTCCCGCCACCCGCCCCTGGATCATCGCCATGACTGCCAACGCCCTTGAAGGCGACCGTGAAACCTGCCTCGCCGCCGGCATGGACGACTATATCAGCAAACCGATCAGCGGCCAAGCCATCGCGGATTCAATTGTGCGCGCCGCCGAACGCCTGGCCGAACGCAGGCACGCGTCCACGGCGCGCTAGTGCATCACAAATCCCCTGATTTCAAGATTCCATCTCCCCATTTTTTCGCTATCATTTCCCCCATGGCCAAGGGACACGAACTGCATCAAGCACGAATGATGGCATTGCAGGCGATCGGCAAAGACCTTGCTCGGCGTGCGAAATCCAAGTGCGAACTCACCGGAGCCGCAGGCATTCCCCTGCGGCCCTATGAAGTCCCGCCGGTTGGGGAACACCCGGATATCGATCGCACCCTACTCATTTCCGAGGAGTGCCACGAGATGCTGGAACATCCGCAGCGCTTGGCGGGGCGCGGTTGGCAGCGCTTGGCGGAGGTGGTCTGGAGCGAGTTGCCTGCCGTGCAAGTCGTCGCATGCCGCATGCTCCGAGAACTGGCCAAACGCGAAGACTGGGCACGCGAGGTTCTCGAAGAAGTGTTTCTGGACCCCGAGGTGGAAGAATGGGCGAAAACCGGAACCTCGTGAATCACCACCCAGTTTTTATCCCGCAACTTCAGATAATCCTTGAGGTTCAATAACGCATGTTGAGCGTCAATGCCGCTGCGATATCTGTTTTCTTACCCATGGAGGCCCCCCTCACGCCAGTCCGAGACGATGAAAGCACCCTCGACCACGCGTTGATGGCGCGCATCAGCGCGGGTGACCACGCGGCATTTCGCGCCCTCGTCGAGCGCCACCAAAACGTCGTGATCGGAACTGTCGCCAAAATGCTCGGCAACCCCAGCGATGCCGAAGATGTCGCCCAACAAGTATTCCTCCGCATCTGGCGCAACGCCAAACGCTATCGCCCGGACGCAAAATTCACCACCTACCTTTTCACCATCACCCGCAACCTCGTTTTCAATGAAACCCGCCGCCGCGGACGAAAAAAAACGGTATCCGCCGACGAACGGGAGGAAAACTCCCACCACCTGATTAAAGATAGCCCGGACCGCCAGCCAGACGCCGAAATGTTGCAAGCTGAACTCCGGCACGCCGTCGATGCCGCCATCGCCTCTTTACCCGAAGCCCAGCGCATGGCGGTCGTTCTCCGCAGCCACGACCAACTCCCCTACGAGGAAATCTCCGAGGTGCTCGGGCTTTCCCTCCCCGCCGTCAAGAGTCTGCTTTTCCGCGCACGGGCCGGTTTGCGTGAGGCCCTCGGTGGGTACTTGGACCGCTGAAAAGTGGATTGCCAAGAGCTCAAACGGGGGCTAGCTTTTCGGTCCGGCGTCGCCCAAACGGGGCCCGCCGCCCAACCGACCTCTTTACCGCAGTGGGATATTTAGATGCCCTCAAACGCTGGCGCTTGGCCCAACAGGGACTCTCGTCAGGGAAAAAACGCCGTATTCACAGCGAAAACCCGGTGATCCAAACGCTGGAGGACAGCCGATGGGTGAAACTCGCACTCTACGCCACCTTCGCCTGCATGTGCGCCGTCATGGTGCTCAAGTCCGCTCCCGGCACCTCGTTTTCCAATGCTCCTCACAAGGGCGCTCTCTACGGACTCATCATTGCCATCACCGCCATCGTGATGTTTCAAGTCAGCTTGCAGACATCCTGCCGCCGCAACAGCCGCGTAGTCCTGGTTCTGGGTGGGTTGGCCATCCATCTTTTCTTGGTGCGGGTGACCATGGAGTTGGTCAATGCCGGCCACATCCCGGAAGTTTACCGGTTTTTCGTCGTTTCCTTCGCCCTCGCCCCCATGCTCCACGGAGTCTTGCTCGGCCGGGCCGTCGGTGCGTTTTCCGCGATTTTCGTCACGCTGATCGGCTGCCTTTTAGTCCCGCAGGAAGCGACTCTGAGCTACATGATTCTAAGCCTGGTCGCCGGAGTGACTAGCGTTTTGCTCGCCCATCAAGTCCGCAAACGCCTGCAACTCCTGCAAGCCGGCATCTACGTTGGAGCTCTGACGCTTTTGCTTGGCTTATTGCTAGGCCACCTCGACGTCGCCTCGGTGTTCGGACCGAACTCCATGGATCACCTGCAGGCGCTCGGATCCGGCAGCACCGCAGCATTCGGAACCGCCACCCTAACCGCTCTTCTGATCAGTGGATTGTTACCGATTTTCGAGGGCACGTTCCAGCTCACCACCGACATCAGCTGGCTCGAACTCAGCGATCTGAATCACAAACTGCTGCGTCGGATGCAACTCGAAGCTCCGGGAACTTTCCATCACAGCCTGATCGTCGCAGCTCTGTCCGAGGCCGCCGCCGAAAAAATCGGCGCCAACGCCCCAATGTGCCGCGTTTGTTCGTATTTCCATGACGTCGGAAAATTGAAAAAACCCGGCTATTTCATCGAAAACCAACACGATGGGGTCGAAAACCCGCACGACTCGCTCACCCCCACCATGAGCGCGCTGATCATCATCGCCCACGTCAAGGATGGCGTCGATCTCGCCGTCAAACACAAGCTCAACCCGCGCGTCATTCATGTGATTCAGGAACATCACGGCGACTCCCTCGTCGCCTACTTCTATCGACGCGCACAAGACCAGAAAAAACTGGAACTCGAAAAGGTCGACCGCCGCATCGAAAACCCGGAAGACCTGCCGATGATCGATGAAAAGAATTTCCGCTATCCCGGCCACCGCCCGCGCACCCGCGAGAGCGGCATCATCGCCCTAGCAGATACCATCGAAAGCGCCTCCCGCACCCTGCGCAAACCCACACCCACCCGGATCCGCGCGCTCGTCGAAGACCTCGTTCACGCCAAAATCCAAGACGGCCAACTCGACGATTGCCCGCTCACACTTCAGGAGTTGGCCATGATCAAGGAAAGCTTCGCAGGCACTCTCCGCAGCATGCTCCACAGCCGCATCGATTATCCGAAAAGCGATGATCGAGTGACACCTACTTCTCCCCTAGTTTCATCGGATCGTGAAACCGCCACCCATGGCGGCCGAGTCATCGCCATGCCCAAGCGGGCATAAGTTTCACCGGAACCGAAATCCATCCTCATGTCGCTCGAAGTCATCATTGGCAATCATCAGGAAATTACGGAAATCCCTGAAACCTGGCTGACCGCTATCGAAGCCATCGCCAACGAAGCCGCGGATCTCGCTCTCGCCAACGCCGCCTTCGCAGACTCACCGCTCGCCCACCTCGCCACTCTCGAAGTCGCTTTGGTGGATGACACCACCAGCGACCGTGTCCACCGGGATTTCATGGACATCGAAGGCCCCACCGATGTCATCACCTTCCACCACGGCGAAATCGTCATCGGCGCCGAAGTCGCCGAGCGCCAAGCCGCCGAATATGGCGAACCCCTCGCCCGCGAAATCCTGCGCTACTTCGTCCACGGCCTACTTCACCTCGCCGGCCATGAAGATGCGGACCCCACCGAATCCGCCGCCATGGAATCCATCCAGGAATCCATCGTCGCCCACCTATGGACCGACGGCCTTCAAGCCCGCCTCCAATGACTCCCTACAACTCGGAGTATTTCAGATTATTCCCACGAGATTTTCCCACGGGA
>CAYRLT010000253.1:0-5159 GCA_964425095.1 uncultured Luteolibacter sp. | reverse complement strand
GCATGATTGCCTGAAGGATGAGAGCGGGGATGAGGTTCGCGCGCGCAGCCTTCAGCCCGGCGATCCATGGGGCTTGCTTTGGGTGGGCAGGGTTGCGGGTGTTCATGGGGGTGAAGCTGCTTTTCTTGGATCAGTATGACAAGACCGCATTGGACCGGGAAAAGATGATGAAACAGTTTTAAAAACATCATTCAGTCCGGAGTAGCCGGGGATGGCAAGAGGGCTGGGAGTTTGTATTTGGCGTGCGGACTTTGCTGGACGCTCGGGCGGATCCGGGAATGATCTCCGGCCATGACGTTGGCGAGAGTTTCAGGAATGTTGACGGCGGGTTTCCCGTTCTGGCTGGTCCTTGGTTGCGCTTGGGCCTGGCTGCAACCGGGCGCGTGGATCTGGTTCAAGCCGTGGATCGAGACTGCGCTCGGGGTCGTGATGCTTGGCATGGGGCTGACGCTGCGGTTTTCCGATTTTGCCGCCGTGCTCAGGGATCCGAAACGGATTGCGCTCGGTGTTTTCGCGCAGTTTGGGATCATGCCGCTGCTCGGTTGGGGCTTGGCGAAGGCGTTTCATCTGGAAACGGGCCTCGCGCTCGGACTGATCCTCGTTGGCTGCTGCCCCGGCGGCACGGTGTCCAATGTCATCTGCCATCTCGCGCGGGCGAATGTGCCGCTTAGCGTCTTACTCACCATGACATCAACCCTTGCCGCCGTTTTCGCCACGCCCTGTCTGACGAGTTGGCTCGCCGGCGCATGGATGCCTGTCGACGCATGGGCCTTGTTCAAGTCGATGCTGATCGTGGTGCTGCTGCCTCTCGTGCTCGGCATCACGGTGAATACTCTGCTAGAAAAAATGAGTAACGCGCGGAAACTCAGAGGGGGGATCGATGCGCTTGGTCCGCTGGTCAGCGCCCTTGTAGTGGTCGCCATCGTGGGCTGCATTGTCGCTCTGAACCGGGATGCGATCGCAGGCTCAGTGGGTGTCCTTTTTCTTTCCGTGTTCCTGCTGCACCTTTTCGGTTTCCTGTTAGGCTACGGATTCGCGAAGCTCGCTGGCTGCGGTGAAAGCCTGTGCCGGACGATTTCCATCGAGGTGGGCATGCAGAACAGCGGTCTCGGGGCCGCGCTCGCCACGCGGCATTTCCCCACAATCGCCTTGGCCCCGGTGCCCGCCGCGATCTCCGCGGTGTTCCACAGCATCATCGGCAGCGCCCTGGCGGCTTGGTGGAGGAGGAGGCCTACGGGTGAATGAAATTTAAGAGGCCTTGGCCGGAAAGATTGGGCTTGGTTCGAACGTCTTCATATCAGATTTCATGAAAATACTCCTCCAATTCACCATCTGGACTACCCTTCTTATCGCCCCGACCGCCCATGCGGCCGCGAAGCTCAAGGCGCTCATCATCGATGGCCAGAACAACCACAAGGAATGGCCGAAAACCACGATCATCATGCGGCAGTATCTCGAAGCGACCGGGCTCTTCGAGGTGGACATCGCACGTACCCAATTCACATGGAATGGCGCTCAGGAAGCGCTCTTCCTGCCGATGGCGGGAGGAGCCAAAACTGAGGATCTTCCGAAACCCAAAGCCGACCCGAATTTCAAACCCGATTTCTCGAAATACAACGTCGTCATCTCAAACTTCGGTTATCAGGCGGCTCCGTGGCCCGAGGAGACCCGGCGCGCGTTCGAGACGTATGTAAAAAACGGTGGCGGCTTCGTATCGGTCCATGCTGCGGACAATAGCTTCCCGGATTGGCCGGAATACAATAAGATGATCGGTCTTGGCGGTTGGGGCGGGCGCAATGCGCAACACGGGCCCTATGTTTACATCGACGGTGAAGGCAAGGAGGTGCGCGATCCCAAGCCCGGACCATGCGGCGCTCATGGGCCACTCAACGATTTCCTCGTGACCATCCGTAGCCGCGAGCATCCCATCACCAAGGGCGTGCCGGATTTTTGGATGCACGCCTCGGACGAATGTTATTCTCTGCTGCGCGGACCCGCCGAAAACATGGAAATTCTCGCTACTGCGGCGGAGCCGGAAAAACTCCGTAAAGAAGGTCGTAACGAGCCGATGCTCATGATCATCAAATATGATAAGGGCCGTGTTTTCCACACCACGCTTGGCCACCATACGCAGTCATTTGAGTGTGTCGGGTTCATGGTGACCTTCAATCGCGGTGTCGAGTGGGCAGCCACTGGAAAAGTCACGCAAACGGAAATCCCCGCGGATTTTCCCAAGGCGGATGCGGTATCGAAGCGCCCGTTTGTCGCTCTTGCGAAGTGAGACTTGGGAGTCACAAGACTTCGAGGCACAAGACGCAAGACAAGAGGGCTTCGCGCGGAACGTGGGCTGCGACACTCATGGAGTGACGCAGCAGGCGTATTGCTATGAGGCTTTCCAGCCTGCGAGCTTGCAGGCGCGCTTGTGATGCAGTGGGTCGACCGGTGTGATGGAGAGGCGGGTGCCGCGTTGGCAGATCAGCATTTCTGATAGAACGGGATCGGCTTTGATGGCTTCGAGCGGCAGGAGTTCGGTGAATTTGCCGACGAATTCGAAATCGACGAGCCACCAGCGGGGTTTTTCCGGGGTGGCTTTGGGATCGAAGTATTCGCTCTTGGAGTCGAACTGGGTGGGATCGGGGTAGGGGAGCCCGACGACTTTTGCGATGCCGGCGATGCCGGGTGGCTTGGCGTTGGAGTGATAGAAGAGGGCGAGGTCACCGGGTTTCATGTCCTTCCACATGAAGTTGCGCGCCTGATAGTTTCTAACGCCGGACCATAGCTCGCGTTTTACTTTCGCGAGGTCGTCGATCGAGAAGACGTCGGGCTCGGATTTGATCAACCAGTGATTCATCAGGCGATGGCTTTGGCGAGCTCCGGCTTGAGTTCCGGGAGGTCGAGGTGTTCGGGGCCGAGTTCCAAGCCTTTGGCGGCGCGCAGATCGGCTTCGATGGCTTCGAGCACATCGAGTTCCGGGCGGAACTCGGCGGCGTGATAAGAACTTCTAACCAGTGGTCCGCTGGCGACGTGGCGGAAGCCTTTTTCAAGGGCGATTTCCTTGTATTCGGCGAAGGTGTCCGGGTGGATGAACTCGACGACCGGCAGGTGTTTGGGGGTCGGGCGGAGGTATTGTCCGAGCGTCAGCACGGTGACGTCGTGGGCGCGGAGGTCATCGAAGGCGCGGAGGAGTTCCTCAGGGCGCTCGCCGAGGCCGAGCATGATGCCGCTTTTGGTGGCGACTTTGCCGTTGACCATCGCCTTGGCTTTTTTCAGGACGGTGAGGCTGCGTTGGTATTGGGCACGGGATCGGACGAGCGGGGTCAGGCGTTCGACGGTCTCGATGTTGTGGTTGAAAATGTGCGGGCGGGCGTCCATCACGAGTTGCAAGGCCCAGTCGCGGTCATTGAAATCCGGGACGAGGACTTCGATGATCGTCTCTGGATTGGCTTCGCGGACCGCCTCGATGGTGAGTTTGAAATGTTCGGCTCCGCCATCGCGGAGGTCGTCGCGGGCGACGGCGGTGATGACGACGTGTTTGAGGCCCATGCGGCGGGTGGCTTCGGCGACGCGTTGCGGTTCGTCGGCTTCGAGGGCGTCGGGTTTGGCGGTTTTGACGGCGCAGAAACCACAGGCGCGGGTGCATTTTTCCCCGGCGATCATGAAGGTGGCGGTTTTTTGGCTCCAGCATTCCCAACGGTTCGGGCACTGGGCTTCCTCGCAAACAGTCACCAATTTCAGGTCGGTGATGAGTGATTTGGTGGACCAGAATTCCGGGTTGTTCGGCAGTCGAACTTTGATCCAGGAAGGTTTCTGGGCCCGGTGCAAGGCCGGGTCCATTTTCGTTTTCGGGCCGCAACTACTCATGTCGGCGAGAAACTATGCCCGCGTGCAGGGCCGGAAAAGAGCAAAGTGCGGGGGAATGTGGGGAATGCCAACCAGACCGGAAAAATCCGCGGTCAATCGATTTGGTTTCGGCCGTGAATGGACAAGGGCAGGAGACAACCGGACGGTCCGGCACGATGGGGCCGGAGACAAGGAGGTTATTGCTCATAAAGCCTGTCTTGCTGAAATTCCGGCCAGCGCACAGATCTCGCCCTTGAAACATTCCGCCGTCGGATCGAGGCAGGCCAGCACGTCGTCATCAACGGAGACGGCAGCCATCGCCGCGATCTCACACACGTCGAGGATGTGGCCCGGGCGGTCGAACTAGCACTCCGCTGGTCTGGTCCCGGATCTGCCGTTCTGAACGTCGGCACAGGCAAAAACCACTCCGTCACGGACATGCTGGATGCCGTCACGAAAACCGCCGCCGCTTTACAGTTTTCGGGGTCCAACTTTACACATTTTACACCTGCCGTGACCCACCAAAACCCACATCCAGCGGACGTGTCGGAAACCCTTGCATCCCTTACGGCAGTAGCGAAAGAACTCGGTTGGAGACCACGGATTTTCTTCCCAAACGACGCCCCCCACGACATGAAAAAAGTGTAAAGCTGAAAAGACTCCTTTCATGGAATTTGAGTGAGGGTCGGGGGACCCAGGGACTGTGACGGGGTCGTAAATAGATTTCCTGTTCATAATCAACGGGGGCACAAGAAATTCAAACAAGTGTTTTGTCACCATTTCTGATTGGAATCAATTGGTTTTCTAGTAGAATTCCGGCTTGTAATCCTAACTTCTACGTTGACACCTCCTGCGATCCATCTATTCTCCGTGCTAGATGAAATCGTCGGATGAAATTCTACATCCCTTTTTCCCATCCTCTGGTCCGGCCATCAGTTCTTTCAACGGCCTTCACGCTAAAAGTAATTTCCTAGCAGTAGTAATGATGATTAAGTCCTACCCCCCAATCTCAACCGTGAAATCTCTTAACGATTTATCCCAAAATGTGGTCGCTCTGACGGCCAGCGTATTTTGTTTGTTTTTCGCAACAGGTTCATTTGCGGAAAATGTTGCAATTGAAATCGGCATAGACGACCTAACACTATCGTGGGGTTACATTACGCCAACCGAGACTCCTGTTAATCACACGCATTTCACAATCAACAACAAAATAATTACTGCAGGAAACACACATATTGAATCATATGATATTTCTAGTAATACTTGGGAGGTGTTGAGTTATAGTCGGCCTAAATTTGGAGATGGCAGCACATGGTATG
>CAYRLT010000252.1:0-4248 GCA_964425095.1 uncultured Luteolibacter sp. | reverse complement strand
CTCCGCTGGTATGGACTGGCGTATTTGATGGGCTTCATTGCCGGGTTTTTCCTACTTCGCAATTTAGCCCGACGCGGCTTGTGGGTGCTGAAACCCGAGCAAACCGGGGATTTCATCGCGGCGGCCGCTTTGTTCGGGGTGTTTCTCGGTGGGCGGATTGGCTACATTCTTTTCTATCAGATCCCGAAGGCCGGATGGGACGAATTTACAAAAGATCCCCTGATGCTCGTCCGCGTCTGGGAAGGCGGGATGGCCAGTCATGGCGGGATTCTCGGATTGGTGATTTTCACTTGGTTTTACGCCAGAAAACACCAGGTGACTTGGACCGGACTGGGCGATGGGCTTTGCGTGGTGGCTCCGGTGGGCTTGTTTTTTGGACGTATGGCAAATTTCATCAATGGCGAGCTGTATGGCCGGGTGGCCGAGGGCGTGGCGTGGGCGGTGAAGTTCCCGCTTTCGCTGGAGCAAACTACGGAGCAAGTGCATAACGCCGCATGGCAGGCATGCGCCCAAGTCGAACCGTCGCTCGCCGAAGCGGAGTCATGGGGGCACTTGGACCAACTCATCGCGGCCGCCCGCGCGAATCCGGAGGTTTCCAAGACTTTGGGAAATTTCCTTCCGGCGCGTCATCCGTCGCAGATTTACGAGGGGTTGTTAGAAGGCGCGTTGTTGTTCGCGATCTTGTGGTGGGTGCGGACGCGTTTTCCAAAAGCTCCGGATGGTTTGCTGACCGGCTTATTTTTCGCGTTCTACGCGATTTTCCGGATCATCGGCGAGCAATTCCGTGAACCGGACGCGGAAATGGTTGGCATGCTGACCAAGGGCCAGTTTTTCTCGTTGTTCATGTTCCTGTTCTCCGCGGCATTTCTGTTCCATGCATGGGAGGGATGGAAACGGTCGCATCCATGATGACTCCTTGTGCGGCGAAGCCTGATTGTCCAGGGAAGGCTCACGGAATGAATTTCAAAGCCTTTAAGAATTCGGTTGTCGGAGCGTATGCATTTTGCGCGCTGCTGGATGACGGACATACTGTCCGGCGAGTCGCTTCGCAGATGACGGGTGACAGAATATCCCCCATCCAACAGCCGACAAAATGTCGGCGCTCCGTAGGATGTCGGCGCTCCGTCACGGCAATTAAGGATCATCCCTATCAGAGAAAACCCTTAAAAGCATTGGAATGAATTCCGCGCTCCAGTTCGTCATGCACGCCGTTACGCGTAGCTGCGGATGGAGGCTTGGACGGATTCGTAAACGAGTGGTTCTTTGTGCAGGACCGGGGCGGAGCCTTCGCCTTTGTATTCCCAACAAGAAACGTGGGAGAATTGGTCGTCGTGGCGCTTGGCCTCACCGGCTTGGGTGCTGCCGGCTTTGACTTCCGGGTCGTTATCAAAGAACTGGTGCTCGGTGCGGAAGTGGCCGCCGCAAGATTCTTCACGGTCGCGGGCGTCGTAGCACATCATTTCGCCGAATTCGAGGAAGTCGGCGACGCGGCCGGCTTTTTCGAGCTCGGCATTGACGTTTGCACCGGAGCCAGGAATGAGGACGTTTTGCCAGAATTCCTCGCGGATTTTCGGGATTTTCGCGATCGCTTCGTCGAGGCCTTCGCGGGAGCGGGCCATGCCGCACTTGTCCCACATGGTTAAGCCGAGCTCACGGTGGAAGGAGTCCACGGTGCGTTTGCCTTGGATCGTGAGCATCTTGTTGATGCGCTCGTTGGTTTCCGCCTCGGTCTGTTTAAACTCGGGCATTTCGGTGGAAATGCTGCCGGGTTTCTGGGTAACCAGGTAGTTGGCGATGGTGGTGGGAATGACGAAATAACCATCGGCGAGGCCCTGCATGAGGGCGGAGGCTCCGAGGCGGTTGGCTCCGTGGTCAGAGAAATTCGCTTCACCGAGGACGTGGAGCCCTGGGATGTTTGACATCAAATTGTAGTCCACCCAGAGACCGCCCATGGTATAGTGGACCGCAGGATAGATCATCATCGGGCGCGTGTAAGGATCCTCGCCGGCGATTTTTTCATACATCTGAAAGAGATTGCCGTAGCGGGCGCGAATGGTTGCCTCACCGAGGCGCATGGTCGCATCCCGGAAATCCAAATAGACACCGAGACCGGTCGGGGCGACGCCGCGGCCGGCATCGCAGACCTCCTTCGCGGCGCGCGACGAGATATCGCGCGGGGCGAGGTTTCCGAAGGAAGGATATTTGCGCTCCAAGAAGTAATCGCGTTGATCTTCCGGGACATCGGCAGGGTTGAGTTCTTTTTTGCGGAGTTTCTCGGCGATTTCCTTGGTGGTGGGTGCCCATATGCGACCGTCGTTGCGGAGTGATTCGGACATCAAGGTGAGCTTCGATTGGTAATCGCCGCTGACCGGGATGCAGGTCGGGTGAATCTGAGTGAAGCACGGGTTGGCAAAAAGCGCACCGCGTCTGGCAGCGCGCCAGGCGGAGGTGACATTGCAACCCATCGCGTTGGTCGAGAGGAAAAAGACGTTGCCGTAGCCGCCGGTGGCTAGAATCACCGCGTCCGCCGCGTGGGAAGAGACTTTGCCGGTGGCCAGATCGCGCACGACGATGCCCTTGGCGTGGCCGTTGACGAGCACGAGATCGAGCATTTCGGTGCGCGGATACATCTTGACGCCGCCCTTGTGGATTTCCTTTTCGAGCGCTTGATAGCAACCGATCAGGAGCTGCTGGCCGGTCTGGCCGCGGGCGTAGAATGTGCGGGAAACCTGCGAGCCGCCGAATGAGCGGTTGTCGAGCAGACCGCCGTATTCACGAGCGAAGGGCACGCCTTGGGCGACGCATTGGTCGATGATCGAATTCGACACTTCGGCGAGGCGATAGACGTTGGCCTCGCGCGAGCGGAAATCGCCGCCCTTGATGGTGTCGTAGAACAAGCGGCGTACCGAGTCGCCGTCGTTTTGATAGTTTTTAGCAGCGTTGATACCGCCCTGCGCGGCGATCGAGTGGGCGCGACGCGGACTGTCCTGATAGCAGAAGCACTTCACTTGGTAGCCAAGCTCGGCGAGCGAGGCGGCGGCAGAGCCACCGGCGAGACCCGAGCCGACGATGATCACGGTGAATTTCCGTTTGTTGGCCGGATTGATGAGCTTGGAGTCCATCTTGTGCTTGGACCACTTTTGCTCAAGGGGGCCGGATGGGATCTTGCTGTCGAGGACGATGGACATAATGAATTGGGGATTGGAGATGGGAAATTGATAATTGAAATTCGCTTCAGTCGGCGTTCCGGCGTGCGGTTTTGATGGAGTCGCAGAAAATGGAGGTGAGTTCGGTGGCTTCCTGCCACAATGATCGGACTTTCTCCGCGGGGAGAATTTCGTCCTCGATGATGAGTTCCATCCAGAGCGCAGATTCGTCGGCTTCTTCTGCGGCGGTGCCGACTTTCGAAGCAAAATCGGCAGGGGATTTAGCGAGGCAGGCGGCGCGGTAATTGGCTGCCACTGAAGTTCCGGAGCGGATGAGTTGGTTGGCGATGGGGCGTCCGACCTTGTCATCAGGCAGGGCGCGAACCAAACGAATCACACGGAGCGAGAATTGCTTGCAACGTGCTTTGAGTTCTTCCGGAGTCATGTTTTCAATAATCAACAATCAACAATCAATTTTCAATCATCAATGAATCCTCAGTGACCAACTGCCTTGGCTAAGGCCTCGAAATAGCCGGGAAAGAGATTGATGGCCAATGGGATGGAGATGAAGCCGAGCCAAATAAACAGGGCGTAGCCAATGGAGATCTGCTTGATGAGGCTTTCCGATTTCTTGGAGCGGAGACCAAGCGACTGGAAAATCGAACCGACGCCATGCACCAAGTGCGAGCATAGGAGAGTCATCGCGATGACGTAGAAGGCGGTGACATGCAGAACGGCAAGCCCGGAAAACCCGTCGATCACCATCAACCATGCGTTGTGAACTTCACCTTTCACCCCGTGAAGTGTGGTTTTATAACGATCCAGCGAGTTGTATTCGTTGCCGATGCGGGCGGTGAAATGCAGCATGTGGTAGATCACGAAGGCGAGGATCGTCAGGCCGGATAGAATCATCGTGCGGGAGGATTTCGAAGCCTGGATAGTGGCCGAGTGTTCGTAAGACTTGCGGGCCGCGCGGTTCTGCAAGGTGAGCGCCACGGTGGCGACGATGTGGGCGACGATCATCACGATCATCACAACCCGAAACACCCATATCCCCGCGCCATGGAGCATGTGGTGGAGGAAATACGCGTAGGCA
Organism: uncultured Luteolibacter sp.; assembly: GCA_964425095.1. Lineage (GTDB taxonomy): Bacteria > Verrucomicrobiota > Verrucomicrobiia > Verrucomicrobiales > Akkermansiaceae > Luteolibacter. Next base: position 6 of record CAYRLT010000252.1, on the reverse strand, counting down.
TTGAAT
>CAYRLT010000251.1:0-2694 GCA_964425095.1 uncultured Luteolibacter sp. | reverse complement strand
CCAATACGGATCTTTAAAGGCCTTGAGCTAAAGCCAGCGCTCCATCGTGCAGCCCAAGATCTGGCGGCCACGGATCCATCATTCGTTTTCAATCCCCTCCCCCATCCATGTGTTGAGAATCTCCACGGCGGCGGCCTGATCGATGACGGATTTTTGCTGGCGGGCATTGCGTCCGGCTTCGCGGAGTTTCGCGGCGGCGCTGGAAGTGCTGAGTGTTTCGTCCACGAAAACGAGCGGCATAGTTGGGATGCGTTCACGCAGCAACCCCGCAAAGACACGGACTTTTGCCGCGGAATCGCCCTCGCTGCCGTCCATTCGCAGCGGCAGGCCGACGACAAGCGTGTGGACGCGACGCAGTTCCGCGAGCTGTGCGATGCGCTCGATGGGATCGGTTTTCGCGCAATCGATGGTTTCCACCGGATGGGCGAGGATGCCGAAATCATCGGTGGCGGCGATGCCTATGCGGGCATCGCCATGGTCGATGCCGAGTGCGGGGTGCGGGGAATTGGATTCCTGGGATCTCATCGTGCGATTGGGTGAATGTGACAGGTAAATGCACCGTCTTCTGCCTGCGGAATCTTCCGCCAAAGGCCGCAATGAGCCAAGGGAAAAGGATTTTTGCTTGATGGGGTCCCCGGCGCGGTCGTAAAAAAACCTTGTCACACGCTGACCAACAACAAGTCGGGGCGTAGCGCAGTCTGGTAGCGCGCTTCGTTCGGGACGAAGAGGCCGTGGGTTCGAATCCCGCCGCCCCGACCACTGGAAAATGCAAGAAAAGCCCTGATTTTAAGGCTTTTTGCGTGGAGGGGTCTCACGGAAGGTATTCCGCTGGCACCTGCCAGATTCCGCTGAATTCCGGAAAAACGTCTGTTTTTGGGCAACTGTTTGGGCAACTGTTTTGGACTTCTTAACTATCCCTTCTGCGTTGTTTCCAGAGATTCCAACACCGGAGAATTCACTTGGCAATTTCACCGAGGTGGGCCGACCCTTTTGGCATGAGCCGTTCAGCCAGCAACACCCAGACCACTACCGACTGCCCGGAATTCGTTGTGACCCGGGAAGCGTTCAACCGCTACTTCGAGAAACCGATGCCAACGAGTAGCTTCCACGATCTGGTGAAGAAAGGGAAGATCACGAAGTTCAAGCCCATGCGTGGCCATTTCCTGCTCAACGACTCGCTGCGCCGACTGGGTCTCAGGGAAGTCCGTGAGCTTCCCCAGCCACCGCCTGCGCCAAGTCTGGATGACATCGTCCGGCTGGCCTTCACTCTGATCGACCGGAACCTTTTTCCCGAGCCTTCCTGGCTGCTGCATGTCGAGGCGATCGATGCGAAGGATGCAGATCACGCAACGCGGCTGGCGGACCGATGCCGGGACAAGGTCGAGGCCTTTGATCATGTGGAGCTGAAGCTCGCTTACTTCCAGGGTGTTCTGGATTGGGCGTTCATGGGAGCTTCAGGGGAGTTTTGATCGGGATGGGATGTGAGTCGACGAGCCACACGATTGTCAGACAGGCGTCGACAGATCCCGACACTGTCACCCCAATGTCAGTCGGTGTCATCGTTGTCGAGTATGTCTAAGCCCTTCGAACGCACCTCAGATCGGACGGAGACTTCTAACAGGTGAAAAAGTTCTCAAGCCGTCAATTCGCCTTCATTGCGACCGCCACAGCGACAGTGATTTGCGGGCCGGCCCGCTCCGTCAAAGGCGTGCGAAAACAGACCGGGCGCTGCGGCCGAGTCAGGCACCCTGCTTGGCAGCCTTGAGCCCCGCCTTTAGCCTCTCCCATTCGTCCACAACCGGAGGAAACTCCTCACGCCGATACAATCCATCCACAAACTGCCGGTAGGTCGTGGCTGTGACTTCGCCGCCCTCCACCCGGATAAGGTTCTCCCCGGCCAGCCGATGGAGCAGCGGATCACGCTCCTTCTTCTTCAAGTGGAAGTTCTTGAGCAACTCACTCGTGGTCATTGGACCTTTGCTGCGAAGCCTCTTGAGAATCCTGACCGCCTTCTCGCGCAGCAACTCGCATTCCGGGCCCAGATGAAGTCCGAGGCCGAACCACGCCAACCCAGCCACACTGAGCATCATTCCCCGCAGCGTGTGAGCATAGATGTCCCGGACGAGAGCACCGAGTTCTTCGATTGGCACGCCTGGCCATACCATGCCATGTTCCCGCCGGTGAAACGCTGACCGGCCTTCTCCGCGGAGTTCATCATCCGGGCGGCCATCAAGGTGGCGTCCTGGATGATTTCCTCGTCGTCCTCGTGGCCGACCTTGGGGATCGTTCTCACGGCATGGTTCAGGCGTGGCACGACTTCATTCACTAACATCTCATTGAGCATCGGGCTCATCGTGGTGGTTTCCTTTCGGTTTGGGGTTGAAAGGCAACCGCACGACGGCCCCCACCGCGGGAGCCTGCCGTGGCGATTGCCAGGGTGGCTCCCGTTTCCGCGGGTGGAACGCGGATGCGGGGAGAGGGATGAAAATGAAAACGCCCGCCGCGATCACTTGGACCGGGCGGGTGTGGTTTTGGGTGTTGGGATGGGCGAAATCAGGCCGCGGATACCTAGCAGCCTGTCGGACTTAGAAATCAGATTCACTGAATAATTAGGCGCGTAGCCGCGTATGGAGGAAATGTCCGTCCGTTTCGTCAACATTGACCACGACACGCCGCTGCTCCTGCCGCCCGACC
>CAYRLT010000250.1:0-3906 GCA_964425095.1 uncultured Luteolibacter sp. | reverse complement strand
AGCACTTCTATCAGCGAAAGAAATCGCATCAAGCCCGCTCGAGCTAGGTCACAGCTTGATGGAAACAAATCCCGAGACATCGTCGCCGAGCCAACTGGCGCTGGACTCAAGGCTTTTTTGCTCAATCAGCTGAAGATCCTGATGCTGATAAAAAACCGTGGCGCCATCCACATTGGCGATATTTTTGCTGGTGGCTGGATTGAGATTCAGATCAAAGGTGCTGCCCTTGAGTCTGCAGAGGAAAAACCGATCGGGTTGCCCAGGCTTGGGATTTTCCGTCGCTTGGGGCTCGGTGTAAAAGCTGCTGACGATCAATATCGTATAGGGTTCCTTCATCGCGAGCACATCCTTGAAGGTAACCACTTGGTAGCCGGACTTTTCCGCTTGTTTGGTGAGATAAATGAGAAAACGCCGCGACTTCTCCGAAGGAGTCTGCCAACCGGCTATGCCGCCACTGGCATCCATCTTCGGTTTCATGGCCTGCTTCGGGCGACCCTTGTTGTCGGAGAGCAGCGGTGGGAAGAAATAGATCTGATAAGGCAATGCCGACCGCGGCGTGCGGCACACGGCGGTGTAGCTGAACTGCGCCTTGTCGACCGCCGCTTTGTTTGAGGGAGCTTTGGTGGCGCATGACGCCAGGCTTAGCGCGACGAGGCACGCCATGAACATACGGCTCAAGAGGGCTCCTTGGTTTGATGATTGAACGGGTTGCAAAGCGTTGATTCTCATCGCATGTCAGGTTGAAAAAGATTCGGCACGCAGCTCCCGAAAGGCGCTGCGTGCCGATTTTATTGCTTATAAACTACTGCAATTCCAAATTACCACTGGAAGCTGACGCCAAGTCGGCCAACCGACTCTTCAAAATCGGTCGTGGAAGCAGCTGCACCATGAAGTTGCATATTCTCATTGATCTTGTGAGCGTAACCAAAGGCAAAGCCGGTTTCTCCCTCGAATTGTGAGATGTTGAAGTCAACACCCTGGGTCATTCCATCTCGGATGGTGGTGTTGGTCATGGCAGCAACCATGGCAATACCGCGGGTGTTGGTGTCGATGTCGCTACGCAGATTTCTGTCCGCAGCTTGATAATCATTGCGAATCGCGCTGATATCATCATCGGTCGCTACGCTCACACCATCAATACGCAGGTCGGAACCATTGGTGACATTGATATCAAGGGAACCCCCAAGTGCATCCTGTGCAGACAATTCTTGGAATCCACCGGCTTCGCTGGTAACGAGGGAGTTTTGGCCGATGTGAATCTGACCATTCTCCTCTCTAATGAGTTGAGATTGAGAAGTCTGATAATTTGTCAATCTTGAGTCGAGATTCGTATCTGCGGTTTGGCGCTGACTTTTCTCCGTTGCAAGGTTGGTCGTCAGCGTCGTATCCGCTGTCTCGCGTTGAGTCTTCTCGGTGGCAATCTTACCATCAAGGACACCTTCAGCTGTGGTGGCGCGAGTGACCTCGTTTGAAAGGTTGGTCGTCAGGGTCGCATCCGCTGCCTGGCGCTCGGTCTTCTCGGTAGCAATCTTGCCATCAAGGACGCCTTCGGTTGCCGTAGCGCGAGTGGTTTCAGCGGTGATCTTACCATCAAGAACGCCTTCAGCTGCGGTCGCGCGAGTGGTTTCTGCGGTGATTTTGCCATCAAGAACACCTTCAGCGGCGGTAGCACGAGTGGTTTCTGCGGTAATCTTACCATCAAGAACGCCTTCAGCTGCGGTAGCGCGTGCTTCTTCTGCGTCCACATCGGCGATACGAGCTGTTTCTTCAGCGTTCACATCAGCGATACGGTCAGCAACTTCCTGCGTGATCTTACCATCAAGAACGCCTTCGGCCGTGGTAGCGCGAGTGGTTTCAGCGGTGATAGCTTGCTCATTGGCTGCAATATCAGTCGTATTCAGATCAATCGCATTGCGCTCGTATGATCCGTTAAGAACTGTTTCAAGGACCGTGGTTTTGTCCGCGGAGGATATGGGAGGGAGGGTGGGTAGTTGAGTATCGATCACGCCAACCAATGCTTGAATGTCAGCTACGGTGGCATTCGCTGCACCGATCGCAGCGAATGTAGTGTCGGCAGTCGTGATCGCTGTGGTGACGGGGGCTTGATCACCAGCAGTTACCGCTTTGACAGCATCCAAGACGCTCTGAAGGCCGGAGTTTCCGGTTGCTTCGTAATTTGGATCGTCTTTGTCACCGCCCGCTGAATACTGGTCCACGGCACTGTTGAGATCCGCCGCCGCTGCTTCAGCGGCATCTTGAGCGTCAGCAATCGGGGAGTCGATGCATTGCTGGTAAAGAGCGATCTTGATTTCTGAATTTTGAACATCTGCTTGAGCATTGACCAAGGCCGTTTGCAGTGCCGGTAATTCACCTTGAAGCGTTGCTAAGTTTGCCTGCTCGACCGCAATCTGAGGATCCAAAGGGTCGGCTGCGATGAGGGCATCAATTTCATCAGCCTTGTCATTGATTTCTGTCTGTTTGGCAGTCACAGCCGTCGCCGCAGTATCTTCTGCTGCGACAAATGTGAGAAGCTTGCCATCTTCAACCGCTTTGTAAGCGTTGATGTTGTTAATCACGGTTTGGATGTCAGTAGGCAGTCCTCCAATGGTGAGGGCGCCAAGGTTGGTCACACTTTGTGCGTGACTGGTATCCATATTGGGTTTCTCAGCGCCCAAGGTGGTTGCCATCGGACTCAATGCCACGACAGCAGCCGCAAGCGGCAGGAATCGATTGTATTTTTGTTTCATGGTGTTGCAGTTGTTTATTTTGCTTTATTTGTTTGTCTTATTGTTCAGGGGCGTTTTCCCCGAGGAACAAAGGGGTCTTGGGAGATGGGTGGATTTGAAATGGGTGATCGGTGATTCTTTGTTTCTGAACTCAGCTGGCTCTGAGTTCTCCGCCGCTCATTGGTTGGTGGTGCCTTCGCGCTGCATGGAGCGGGACTTGGGAGGGGGCTGAGGCAAAGCAGTCGGAGACCGATTCCATGGATTGGGTATGGAGGCGCTTGGAGTCGGCGAAGGAGAGGGCAGCGCAACGCAGAACTTCCGGCACGGAGCGGAAGCCCAGCGAGCGAACCCTTTCCAGCAGGTGTATTTCTTTGTCAGCCAAATGTAAGCGCACCGCTTTCATGCGCACCATTTTGCACCATTACGCACCAGCGTAAAGAAAAATTATTGAGATTTCCTAAAAATCGGTCGAAGCTCTCCAAAATGGCTTCAAAAAAGGACAAAAAAGGCATCACGGTCCGGTTCGAAGACCATGAAATGGCTAGGCTCGACGAATTGGCGGCCCGTTACCATGTGAGCTCGGCGACCATATTGCGTTGGGCGCTGCAAGCTCTGTCCGAGTATGTCGAACTCAATGGTGGCAGGATCCTTTTGCCCCTTGATTTCACCAATTTCCGCCCACCCGTGGCGAGGTATCCAACGGCAGATGAAGAGGCCAAGGCCAAAAAGCAACTGCTTGTCGCGGACAAGCCGAATAGATCTGCCTACTGATGCTAGGACGCCACAAGCCTCATCAATCCCCGCTCTTGAGCACCTTGATAAATGCGTCCTGCGGGATGTTTACCTTGCCGAACATCTTCATCTTCTTTTTGCCCTCTTTCTGCTTCTCGAGAAGTTTGCGTTTGCGGGTGATGTCGCCGCCGTAGCATTTCGCGGTCACATTCTTGCGCATCGCAGAGATCGATTCGCGGGCGACGATTTTTCCGCCGACTGCGGCCTGGATCGCGACGACGAAGAGGTGCGATGGGATCACTTCCTTGAGTCGCATCGCCAGCGCGCGGCCGTAGGACTCCGCCTTGTCACGGTGGACGATGGTGGAGAAGGCCTCCACGGGATCACCGGCAATGAGCATGTCCATCTTGACCATCTTGGCGGCGCGGTAGCCGGAGTGTTCGTAGTC
>CAYRLT010000249.1:0-3878 GCA_964425095.1 uncultured Luteolibacter sp. | reverse complement strand
GGCCCAGACGTGCGTCGCGAGCGTGGTGATACGATCAGTCAGTCCGATACCGTCGGTTTTCGGCGTGAAATCCGTGACCCAGCGTTTCACCAATTTTTGCTGTGCGACCACGGCTTGAGAGGCCCGTTGAAGCATGGCGAGCTTCTCGCTGCATGCGGCGCGTTGTTCATTCACCAGAGCGAATCGCAAATCCTCGGCGGTAATCGAGCTGGCGCGGGATTCGATCTTGCTGAGTTCCGCGCCGCAAGTGGCCATTTCATTATCCACCACCCTGAGCCATGAACGGAGGCGCTCGGACAAGAGCGTGATGGAATCAAGAGCCTTGCGGCGCTCTTCCTCATTGGCGCTCGTCATGATCAAGCGGCGACTCTGATAGGACTTTAAATTAAGGCTCTCAAGCTGCACCAGACTCTCAAGCCCCTCGATCATGGATTGCAACGATCCGATGCGCTCATCGGCGACTTGGACACGGAATTTCGCAAGTCGTAAGGCATCCAATTCCTTTTCGCTGGCGGTAGTCGCCACGGCAGGCAACTCATCAAGTGCTGTCTGCGCCCGGACGCGCGTGGCGAGCGCTGTCTTGAGGCGCTTGGAAATCGTATCGATTTCCTTGCCTAAAGCTTTTCTCCGGTCGTTGGCGATCTTAGCCATTTTAGTTAGATCGTCCTCGCTGAACTGCGCTTTGGGTGCGACGGCTTGGATCTTGCGCTCGACCAAGGCCAACTCGGACTTGGAGGCGCTGACCCGGTCCTTAAAGCTCTCACAATTTGACTGAAGGTAACTGGCGCGAGTGGCGAATAAGCGGGCCTTGGCGCGTGCGGCATCAAGGCGCCACTTCGCCAACTCCAACATTTCGGGAGTTGCATTCTGGACGGCGATGATAGCGTTGTTCACCATCTCCTCAGCGGATTTCGCTTCACCAAGTGTGCTGGCAAGAATGCTCTCAAAATTGGCGAGTGAGGATTCGTGAGACAGGCGTTTGGCTTCGATCGCATCGCGCTCATTGAGCAACTCGTCGATCATCAGAATCGAATAGGGTGGCTTTTCTTTGAACCCGGTCCAAGCCGTTTCGTCAGCACGGGCGGCCTCGAGGGCTTTGCGAGCCTCGGCCACGGCATCGGCGTTTTTAATTAAACCAGTTGTTAGAAGAACCATCTGCTCGAGATCGCGGCGACGGTCCTCGAGATCGGTCGCCGTGATGCCGGCGGGCAGATCGGCGGTGGCACCATCGGCTTCGAGACGGCCGAGCATGTCGTGAGCCTCGTCGTGCCAGAGCTCGAGGCGTTTGCGGGCTTCTTCAGGTTTCTCGGGGCCGGCGGGAGGGGCGGCTTGGTTGCCCTCGACCGCTTTTTTCAAGGCGGAAAGCTGGCCGTGTGCGGGGCATGCGAACGCCAGCAACAAGAGACAGAAAAATTTGGCAATACGGGTGGATTTCATGCGGAAATAACTCATGGCATCAGACATCGCCGCGCTCGTCTCGTTCGAGCTGAATGCGGTCGTTCAGGTTGCGGGCTTTGACGCGGCGATTGCGCTTCGCCCAACGTTCAACGGCCATCTGGCGTTTTTCTGCGCGTTTTTTGAGGGCGGCGATTTCGGTTTCGAGGTTGAGAAAACTTTCGTGGCGGCCGGGATCAAGCTCCCCGCTCTCCACGGCGCTGCGGATCGCGCAACCCGCATCCTGGCGGTGGCTGCAATCCGAGTATTTGCAATTCGCCGTGATCGCCTCGACATCTGAAAAACTCTCACGCAGCGTGGTTTCGTCTGTCCACATTTGGATTTCGCGCATGCCGGGATTATCGATGAGCATGCCGCCGCCGGAGAGCGGGACAAGCTCGCGCGAGGTGGTGGTGTGGCGGCCCTTGCCGGTAGTTTCGTTGCACTCACTGGTCCACTGCCATTCCTCGCCGTAGAGTTGATTGACCAAGGTGGATTTCCCCACACCGCTGGAGCCGACGATGCACATGGTGATGCCTTTTTTGAGGTATTTCTTGAGGGTTTTCAGCCCCTCGCCGTTGAGCGCGCTGGTAACATGCACTGCCGCGCCGTCCCACAGTGCGGCGATATTCGCCGCAGCTTGGGCGTTTTGTTCTTTTGGAAAAAGGTCGGATTTATTCACCAGCACCACGGCTTTCGCACCACTGCGTTCAATGAGCATGAAGTAGCGCTCCATCCGGCGGAGATTGAAATCCGGGCCGGCATCCGTGACCACCGCCACGTAGTCGATGTTCGCACCGATGACCTGCGCCTGCGAACTATTGCCCGGCATTTTACGGGAAAAGCACGATTTGCGCGGCAATGTCGCACGGATCACCGAGTCCGTATTTTCGTCGCCAAGTTCCAACGCCACCCAATCACCAACCGCCGGCAAATCCGCATCGCAAGTGGCCTCATGCCAAACACGACCGCATAACACGACATCGATTTCCTCGCCATCGCCAAGAAACGCTCCGAAGTTGATCGGCGACTCGCGAATCAGGCGCGCCGGCACCCAGCCTTTCGCGCGGTGTGGCGCGAAGGCGGTTTCAAAATCAGGGTTCCAGCCAAGGTCTTTCAGAGTCATCCACCGCAGATCCTAGCGCAGGATGCCGCGCTGTCGATTCCCACGTTTCCGCAGGCTGACCCCGGATAATCCACTTCGATGACGATCCAATCCTGATTCTCAAGTCGATCGCAGGTCCGGAAACAGGATTTTACGCAATAACCGCTGCCAAATATGCTCTTGGTAAAGCCGTCCCGAAAGCTAGGCTCCCGGCAAATGACGATCGCAGCGAAGCCCGCCCCAACGGCTGTTCCACAATCCACCCGCGGAAAGCAAATTTCCAGGAACCGACGCATGATCCGCCTCCTTCCGCTGTTGTTATTATTTTCTCCGCTTCTCAGCGCAGCCATGCCGAACATCGTGCTGATTTATGCCGATGACCTCGGCTATGGCGACCTGGGTTGTTATGGATCAAAAGCGATCCAAACTCCGCACCTCGATCATCTCGCCGCGAATGGCATCCGGTTCACCGATGCTTACTCGACATCCGCCACCTGCACGCCCTCGCGCTATGGTCTGCTCACGGGCAACTACCCGTGGCGGAAAAAAGGCAACAACATCCTGCCGGGTGACGCTGCGTTGATCATTCCACCTGGTTCCCCCACCCTGCCCTCGATCCTGCAAAAAGCAGGTTATCACACCGCGGTCATCGGCAAGTGGCATCTCGGTCTCGGCACGGCGGCGGAACCTGTGAATTGGAACGGATCAATCACCGTCGGTCCCCGCCAGATCGGGTTTGACTACAACTTCATCATGGCCGCCACCGGCGACCGCGTCCCCAGCGTGTATGTCGAGAACGACCGCGTGTCGAACTTCGATCCGGCCGACCCCATTAGTCTGAGTTACAAGAAAAAGGTCGGCGATTGGCCGACCGGACGGGAGAATCCCGATCAACGCAAATTCAGCGCCGACGACCAGCACAGTGACACCATCACCAATGGCGTGAGCCGCATCGGATTTATGACTGGAGGCAAGGCCGCACTATGGAAGGATGATGAATTGGGTGACCACTTCACCGCCAAGGCGCTCGAATACATCGAAAAACAAAAGGACAAACCGTTCTTCCTCTTCTTTGCCCTACACGAACCGCACGTGCCGCGCGTTCCCGCTCCCCGTTATGTCGGCAAATCACCACTTGGCCCGCGTGGCGATGTGATCACCCAACTCGACGACCACGTTGGCGCGGTGGTCGCAAAACTCGAACAACTTAAGCTACTGGAAAACACCATCATCCTCGTGAGTAGCGACAACGGCCCGGTGCTATACGATGGTTATGACGACCAAGCCGTGGAGAAAAACGGCGAGCACAAGGCAGGCGGGCCATTCAGCGGCGGCAAGT
>CAYRLT010000248.1:0-3926 GCA_964425095.1 uncultured Luteolibacter sp. | reverse complement strand
CGCGCTGAGGTGGTCAGTAGCGGCTTCTCCCCGTGACAATTGCTTTGCGTATCTGGCCATGCGGGAAGCTTCCCTCCCTGCGGCCAACTGGTAAATCAAAAAATCTCTTAAGTGGCCAGTATTGGCCGGTCTGCCCAAGGAAGGCCCAACGCCAACCGAAGCATGGACAGGTCACAACCAGCAGTTGCGCATGCTGACGGCGCTTGGCCAATGTCAGGCGCCCATGCCATCACGCTTCAAACTCAACTCGTCCGGTTATGTCATGAGCGATTTGTTCGCGCGCTGGACGCCGACGACCGGTCTAACCAAGGAGTTGGCGGAGCGGATCCATGCGAAGACCGGCAAGCCGGTGGGTATCATCGCCATCGACAAGCGAGATGCCACGATCAAGGAATGGACCGGCTACGAACACCTGGCCAGCGTCAAGGAGTGGAAGGCGGATCATGAGGAACTCAAGCCGATGTATGAAATCGCGACGGATTCGTATGTGAAAAACAGCAGCCTCGATGTCCAGCAATGGCAGCAATATTGGCAGCAGGTCGGCGACCCGAACTTTGAAACCGGGAAGCTTGTCGTTTATCCGGCTCCTCCGACTCCGGCCACCAAGGCGGCGTCGATCTACAACCAGTCGATCTGCGCATTCAGCCCCGGCAACTTCAAGGCAGTCCTCTGCATTCCCGGCAAGGGCTTCGTGACGGAGGATGAGGGATCGCGCTTCGGAGAACAGGTTTCCGCCATGGCGAACAGCTGGAAGAGCGCCTTTGCCAGAGGCAAGGAAGTCATCGACCCGCACTTTGTGCTCGCGCTGCCATCCAAGGATCTGGCGGCAAAGCTAACACCGCCCACCGGCATCAAAGGTAAGAGCAGCGCCGTGGTAATCCCCGCCTGGCCGGTCATCACCACGCAGCGTGTCGGGCTGAATGACGAATCCACCGTGGATGATACCTTGCGCGATTTGCTCGACGCTGCCGTGAAACAGGTTTACCCGTAAACCTATAAGCAAATTGCTTTAGCCAAGCCGCTCACGATCATGAATTCAACGAAACTGGTTCTGACTGTCTCACTGTTGCTGCCGCTGGTCTGTTGGGCGCAGGACAAAAAACCTGGCGTCCCAAAGGACATCAAATCCTACTGCCTCGACTTCAACTGGGGTGAGAAATGGGAATTCGCCAAACCCGGCACATGGAAGGATGCCGATCCGTCCGCGCACGTGGCCTGGTACAAGACGATGGGAGCAAACGTCATCCAGACCTTCTGCATCTCCACCAATGGCTATGCCTGGTACAAGAACGGCGTGGTCCCGGAGCAACCGGGGCTTAAGCACGACTTCCTCCGCGATGTGGTGAAGCTCGGGCACAAGGAGGGTATGGTAGTGGTGGGCTACTTCTGCATCGGCTCCAACACACGCTGGGGCACGGAGAATCCCGATCTCAGCTACGGCGTGCCCAGTGCCTATCACATTCCTTATACCGACGAGTATCTCGCCTACCTGAGCAGCGCGATCACCGATGCGGTCAAGACCACCGGCATCGACGGCTTCATGATTGACTGGTTGTGGCAACCGAAACGCCAGTCGACCAACGGCAAATGGATCGATGCTGAGAAGAAACTCTATTCCCAACTGATGGGTGAGGAGTTTCCAGGTGAGGATCAGCTCAAGGAAAACTCGCCGAAATACACCGCCTACAGCCGCAAGGCGCTCGACCGTTGCTGGAAGGCAATCCGCAAGGCCGCCAAGGATGCCAACCCCACATGCATCATCTGGCTGACTACTAACAAAATCAAGCATCCGCACCTATTGGATTCCGACATCTATCGGGAAGTCGACTGGATCCTGAACGAGGCAGGCAGCGTCAAGGAGATCACCCAGGTCAAACCGATGGTTGGCAAGGACACCCACCTGATCACCTGTTTCGCCGACTGGAACGGTCAGGATGCGTCGAAGGTGGTGCCCGAGGCGCTCGCGGCCGGTGTCGGCCTCTATGGTTTCGCCAAGCCCGATGGTAAGGATGGGCTCGTCAATCTCGACAAGATCCTACCCAAGCAACTCAGTGAGTTGTCAGGCAACATCAGGAACATCGGCGTATTGGCGCGGGCTTACCGTGGCAAGTCCATGGATTCGGAGTGGGCGAATGGGGGTTTTGCAGAACCCGCTGTGCCATCACCATTCCACATCGAGTTCAGGCCCAGAAAGGGCTGGCAGGATACCGCCCGTATCACACGCGAGAACGACAAGTCGGTCATTGCGATCCGCAACCCCTACCAGTCCGGCCGTGGACAACTGACCCGTGCCGGCGCCAATTGGCCGTCTTCGATCGTGATTCAGTTATTGCGGAAAGGCCCCGATATCCCCGGTCCCACCCACTTCCGCCTCGCCAATGGCAAGCTTGGTGTGAGTGTCACGCAGCTAGGGGAAACCAAGGTGGTGGCGGGTGTGATGCAGGGAGGCCTTGATTTGAAGAATGCCTGGCAGGCGCAGGGATTCCTCAACGGCGGCAAACCGGAATCGCCCATTCAGATCGATGGCGTCGAGGCCAGAACCACCGGTGAGTTCGTCGAAGTCGTGGTTCCCGCCAAGCTCCTCGAAAGCAATCCTGAGACGCTGGCCTTCGAATGGTGCAATGGGGAGAAGGTGCGCTAGATCCATTTCCCCAATGAAACAGATCCTCCACTCCATCACTGCGCCCACTATTCTTCTCGCAAGCGTTTGTCATGGTGGTTAATTCAATCAAATATGAATATGCGAATCGCACCTTCCCGCCCATTGCTCGCAGCTCTCGCGCTGGCGTTCACCTTGACCGTGACTGATAGCCGATCAGAGGAATCCGGTCCGGATTTTTGGAATAAGATTCCGCCTTCCTCCAGCACAACGGCACCTGACCGGATCAGCGATGACTACTGGCATGGTGAATTCGAACGCGTGAACAAGGCGGTCGCCAAGGCTGTCGGTTCACAGGTTGTTTTCTTTGGCGATTCCATCACACTTGGGTGGTCGATAGGAAAAGCTGAGGGCAAAACCGTTTGGGAAAATCAGTTGGCGAATTACCATCCGATCAACATGGGCAATTCCGGAGATATCACGCCGGTGATGCTTTACCGGGCGACGAAGGGGAATCTCGATTTTGCGAAAGGCCAGGCACCACGTGTCGCCGTCTTGCTGTGCGGCACGAACAATTACGTCGTCATGCAGAGCGATGGTGGCAAAGTGAAATGGGACCTTGGCATGACTACGCCGCCCGGCGAGGTTGCAGACGGTGTGCGCGCTGTTGCGCAGGCGTTTCGTCGCAAGTTGCCGACGACACGTGTGATCGTGCTTGGCATCCTGCCGGTGAAGAATCCGGAGAAGTGGGCGAAGTGCCGTGAAACCAACCGGATCCTCGCCAGTTATCGCTATCCCAAAGATGAAGTCATCTTCATGAATCTGGAGGATCGCTTTCTCAATGCGGAGGGCACGATCAAGCCCGAGTTGTTCACCGACGGCACGCACCTCACGCCTGCAGGCTACACGGTCATGGCCGATGCCCTTGTGCCACATATTGAGCGATTGATCGCCATGGGACCGGTCAACTCGGACGACTGATCACAAACTCGGTTTTGGCCTCACACGCTTGAAACGGGATTTAAAAATTCGAACATCATGAAACGCCTCCTCCACCACCTAACTGTTTTCACCTCCCTTCTCGCTGGCGTGTGTCAGGGAGCTGAAGTTTACGATGTGGTCGTTTATGGCGGAACACCGGGTGGCATCACGGCTGCGATCTCCTCTGCGAAGGAAGGTTTGTCGGTGGGATCGGTGTGGAAAACTAAGCTGAATAATCTCCACTGCGGCACTTCCCATTGCTGCCAAACCCGCTCATGGTAAAGCCATGTTGCCACGGGGGCGTTGGGGTCAAAATCCGGCTGCGCGGCCGATATATCGCGCGCCA
>CAYRLT010000247.1:0-2545 GCA_964425095.1 uncultured Luteolibacter sp. | reverse complement strand
CTCCCGGGTTGGCGCGGCGGGCAGGCACGGCATAAATTAGAGCGGCAGCCATGCGGCCATAGAGTTGCGCTTCGGTTTCGGTGATATCCAGATGATACAAAGTCACCTGATTGTGAGTCCATGCCAGATCGAAGGCACGTTCCGCCATCTGAAGACTTTGATATTTCTCCACATGGGCCAAAGCGATTTCCCGGGTTTCGGTCACGCCAAGGACGAGATTGACGATGGCGGTTCCATGTGGTGGCAGGATGACGGTGCGTCGCAGCGAAACAATCGGATCCAGTACGGAGCCAACGGTGTTTGACAAGGGTGATCGGCTTCGCATCGCGGCAGGATCTGCGAGGCTGCCACCGCGTCCGATAAATCTGGAACGATCGGTCTCGCATGAGATATCACTAATATTTCCTTGTTCGCTGACCATCAGGTGCAGCAACCAAGGCGGCTTTTCTGTTTCGGAACGGGCGCGGCGGGCGCAAAGAATGGCCGATGATGCGGGAACAAACTCGGTTTGTATGAAAAGATTGCTGAATGCGGGATGCGCTTCATCCGTTGCGTGACTCGTAAGAACCACCTCGGCATAACTGGTCAATTCGATCTCGCGCGCGACGGCGGAACGGTTGTTGATGGTGATGCGCCGTAATTCCACATCATCCTCAGGTGATACGCTGATTTCCGTGTGGATTTCCAAGTCCGCATGGCCATGCCGGTACTCCGCCCGCGATTGTGTGAAAATCGCTTCATAAGCTTGCGTGGTCTGCAAGGTGGGTTGATAGGCGCTGGACCAGAAATCTCCGGTTGCCAGATCGCGAATGTAAAGAAATGTGCCCCAGCAATCGCGGGTGGCATCCTCACGCCAGCGGGTGACCGCCAGATCTCCCCAGCGGCTGTAGCCGCCGCCCGCACTACTGATAGCGACATGATAGCGACCGTTGGACAAGAGATGCACATCCGGTGTCTGACGGCTAGGATTCGTGAAGATGCGCATCACGCGTTCGGGTTCGCCGGTTTGCACACGTGAAGTCTCCGGTACCGGATTATCCGTGAACACGCTGGCCGTGGCCCTTGGTACTCTTTCATTCAACAAAAGGTCAGCGGCTTTGAGCATCGGACAAGCCATGAAACGCCGCTGCATCGGGTTGTCGCACAACAAGTTATCGAGCGCCAGCAAACTCATGCCCTGATGATGAACCATGTAAGACCTGATGGTGACGCTCGTTTTATCAGGTGGCATCCGAGTCGGGGTGTAATCGACTGCTTCATAGAAGCCGTATGCGCCGGAGCGTCCTTCAGATGCTAACAACTGGAGGTTTTCGCAGGCTTTCCTTGGTGCCACCATCAGTGCCATAGCGGACGAGTAGGGGGCTATCACCAGATCCTCGGCGAGTCCGCGTTTCAGGCCAAGTCCCGGCACGCCGAAAGCGTGGTATTGATAGTTGAGCAGGGTGTCCGTTCGGTTGAATCCGGACTCCGAGATTCCCCATGGAACTCCGCGGGATTTTCCATACTCGATTTGCTGGTTGACCGCCGCCCGGCAGGTGTTTTCTAGCAAGGTGTTTTCAAAATTTGGCATGACGAGCAAGGGCATAAGATACTCGAACATCGAGCCGCTCCATGATGCTAACAGTGGCTCGCCGCGTGCTGCGATGAGTTGGCGGCCCAGCGAGAACCAGTGGTCCTGGGGAACTTGTCCCAATGCGATGGCCACATAGCTGCACAAGCGCGCCTCGGACGCCAGTAGATCGTAACAACTGATGTCAGATCGGCTTTCCGGGACATTGAAACCTACGGAAAAAAGCGACTTCGCCGGATTGAAGAGAAATCCGAAATCCATTGCGGCTAGTTCATCGCTTTGTGCTGCGAGCTTCTCCAATTCCAAGATGCGCAGTGTGGCTAGACAGCTGGCTTCGCGCAAACAACAGGCCATTGCTAGCAGAAAATCCTGTTCCGGTCCTGGATCGATCTCACACAATGTCGCTTCGATAATTGGAAGTTGTGTTTTTTCTAACATTGAAACCTCGCTCAATGAGAATGGTTGTTCAAGTCTGGCGAGTTTTTCCCGGACCACAGGTGATTTTGGGTATGGCATTGCCAGCCATGGAGATAGCAGCAACAGTTCTTTCAAATGCTCTTCACAGCCAGTTTGCAGAAGCCTCAACCATTCTCTGTTTGCGGATGTGACAGTGATTCGAGCTGCTTTATCCGATAGAACTTCCAACAATCCAAGTGCCGACCGCGGACTGGTGGCCGGGCTGTTTAACTCCGCTTCCATCACGGAGAGTATTGAATTTCCGGGATCCAGTTCATACAGAATTCTCACCGTATCGCACAGGCCCGCAAAGATCTGCGGAGTGAATGTCTTCACGTCGGCTTGTTCCCTCAATCCCGCTCCGAGGGTGAGCAGGTGCCCTGCGAGATTTCCGCTGTCCACGCTGGAGATGTAGAGCGGGTGAAGCGCTTCTAGGGTGCGGGTGTCTTAGATGTTTTTTTATTGTTGGAGTTATAGAGTGTGAAGTTGCTTTTTGTTCTAGGTTTTGTGTGTATGATT
>CAYRLT010000246.1:0-4814 GCA_964425095.1 uncultured Luteolibacter sp. | reverse complement strand
CGGCCACTATCAGAATTGCTGACTTCGTTAGGCAAAGGCGGTCTCGCTGTCGTTGCCTGCGATGAACTTTACAGTCACCGCCGGTCCCAAGGCTCAGGCCCGTTTAGCAAGGCCGAGCATCTTGCTGCTGCGGAATTTCCGCTGTTTCTTGCGCTGAAAGCCCTCAAAGTCCAGTCGCCATCCTTGATCACCCTTTCATGAATTCCTCAAAAACACCTCCTCACAAAGATGATATCGCCGAAATGGAACTTTTCGACGGGCTCGAAATGGAGCGAGTTTTTGTGGTGACTAACCAACGGCAAGCCGGAATCGCCTTGGACGAGCTCATGAGCGCGGGTGTTGTGGGATTTGATACGGAATCCAAGCCCACGTTCAGAAAAGGTGAAATCTCCGAGGGTCCGCACGTCCTGCAATTTGCGACGATGGAAAAGGCGTTTATTTTTCAATCCCACCTGATCGAGAGTCACCCGATGATCATCGATGTGCTGAAATCTCCCGCTCTCACCAAAATCGGGTTTGGCCTTGGCGGTGATCTTCATCAGATATCCCAGCGCTTCGGCATCCGCCCGGCCGCCATCGTGGATCTGGACCGCACATTCCGAAAACTCGGCTACCGGAATTCCATCGGTGCCAAGACCGCTGTCGCCATGCTTTTCCAGCGCAAGCTCATCAAGTCCAAGTCCATCACTACCTCAAACTGGTCGCTCCAAGAATTGTCCGATCGCCAATTGATCTACGCCGCGAACGATGCCTACGCCGCTATCCGGATTTTCCATGCGCTCCAAAAAGGTCAAGCGGACGCGCTGGAAATCGAGTGAATCATGAGCTCACGAATTCCCCTGCATGAAACTTTTTCGATTCGTCACATTTCTGCTGGTTGTGCTCGGCGTGGTGCCGTTGGTGCGCGCGCATCAGGTGGAGACGGTTGAGTTTGAATTTCAGGAGTTGGCGCATCAGTGGCGATTGGTCGGCGAGATGGATATTGCCTACATGCTACCAGAAACGCGCAAGCAACCGGGAGGGCAACCGTTGAGCCGGGAGGGCGTGATGAAGGCCGCGCCGGAAGAATTGGCGCGCATCCGCCGTGAGACCGAAAAAACGCTGCGTCAGTTGTTGCGTTTGACCATGGCTGGTGAGGTGCTGCCGTGGCGTATTGAGTTTCCGGATTTTGAGAAAATTCCATTCGTTTTGCCTCAAGAAATGGCTGACTGGGCGTTGCTTACGGTGCGCATCGTCGTGGATGCGCGTCCCGGGCCCGGCGAGCTGCGGATTCATTGGAGCGGTGAGGAGGAATCTGAACTCATCATTTTGACAAGCGATAGCGAGGATGGGGAGATTGTTAGTGTTCAGCCGGGCGGAGAGTTGGTTTTATTGCAGGTCGCGGCGACGGGGGAGAGCACCAGTGCCTTGCAATCGACTTTCGGCGGCTGGGTTCGGTCGGGTTTTCGCCATGTGCTACCGCTGGGTCTCGACCACATGCTGTTCATTATCGGGCTGTTTTTGATGGTCCCGAAGTGGCGGCCGTTGATGTGGCAATCGCTGTTGTTCACGTTGTCCCACTCGATCACGCTCGCACTCTGCGTGTTAGGCTGGGTGCATCTGGATTCGAAGACGGTGGAAATCCTCATCGCGTTCAGCATCGCCTTTATCGGGGTGGAAAACCTGTTGTCCCGTAAAGTCGGGAAACTGCGCTTCTTCCTCGTGTTTGCTTTCGGCCTCATCCACGGCATGGGCTTTGCCAGTGTGATGGCGGACAAGGTGAAGGGTATCCCGCACGCTCAGCTCGCACGGCCGTTGTTAGGCTTTAATGTCGGCGTGGAACTCGCACAAATCACCGTGTTGGCGGTGTCGTTTCTCCTGTTTTTGCCGCTTAAGAAACACACCCGTGTGGCGCAGACCACGGGCTCGGTAATCGTCGCCTTGGCCGGGGCCGGGTGGATGATCGAGCGGATCTGGTTCTCGTAAGAGGCTGCCTTTTCGGACGGGAAGAGGATTTTCTGAGAGCCGTGCTCGACTCCGCAGCGGTAATGGTATGGATTTTCTCCGCCATGAGTGTGAGCCCACCGGAACCCGCAAACCAGTCTGTTGACCTTGAAATCAAGGACGCCCAATTGATTTTCAACCGCGTATGGAAGAATATCGAGCAGGAGTTCGGTCACGCCGCACTCCAGTTTCCCAAAGAACTCATCCTCCTCGGTGGTGCGCCGGGAGCGGGGAAGGGGACTAACACAGAGTTCATCCGTAGAATCCGCGATATTTCCGCGGAGCCGATCGTGATCAGCCAATTGTTGGATTCGCCGGAAGCACGGAAAATCAAGGCTGGCGGCGGCATGGTGGGGGATGAGGAGGTACTTCGTCTGTTGCTCCGCGAGTTGCTCAAACCGCAGTTTCGCGACAGCGCAGTGCTCGACGGATTTCCGCGGACGAAGGTGCAGGTGGAGTGTCTCAAGATGTTCTATGATAAGATGATCCAGCTGCGGCGGGAGTTTTCCCACACTCCGGAGGCCCATCATTTCCGCCAGCCGACTTTCCACATCATGGTGCTTTTTGTCGATGAGGCGGAAAGCATTGCCCGCCAGCTCAAGCGCGGACAGGAAACTATTGCCCACAATGCGGAAGTCATGCAGTCCGGCATCGGCGAGTTATGGGAAGTGCGCAATACCGACTTCGACGAGAATCTCGCTCGCAACCGATATCGGACTTTCAAGGAGAAAACCTACGATGCGCTCGTCTCTCTCAAACAGATTTTCCATTACCACTTTATCAATGCGCAAGCGCGGATCGAGGTCGTCCAGCAAAACATCATCCGCGAGTTAGAGTATCAGAGTTCGCTCGAGCTGGATCCTCGCACCTATGACTCATTGCGCCACATCCCCTTGGCCGACGATATCGTGCTTCATGCCCGGCAAGAACTCGTCAATCGCTTGGATGGATATCAGATCGAAAATCCCGAACTGCTCGCGGCGGTCGTTGAGTTCGTCCAGGAAAAAATGATGCCCATCATCAAGCGCTACGCGGTCAGCGGACGTGTCATGATCAACACCGAAGACGGGCTATTTGAAAACCCCATCGCCCTAGCGATCCTTATCGACATTTTCTCGGAGCGTGGCTTTCGCGCCAGCGTGGACATCCACCTCCAAGAGATCCCCGAACGCTTCGATCTGACCACCGGCCGGATCGAAACCCGTAAAAAACGGGTTTATCGCATCACCGTGCTTTTCGGCGGATCCCAAATCCGTCGCGGCTGAGCTTCAGCTTGCTGGTGGGCCTTCCGGCACTTGCAGGACTGCGCCTTTGATTAGGCGGCAGAATTCTTTTTTGGTGACTTGGTGCAGCGTGCCTTCTTTGGAATCGAGGTCCTTCATCGACTTGTATTCGATGGCCAACCGCTCCCACGTCACGATGCGAAAATAGTCATTTCCCTGTTTCCAAACCTGTCCTTGCTCCAAATGCATGCCGGTTCAATAGGCCCGATGACCGGCATTGGCCATGGAAATCATACGGGGCTGGGGCAGGACCCTCCTTTGTCCCCCGGATTTTTCGGCTAGTTGGATTTACGGCTTGGAAGTGGGCCGGTCACGGGTTGTCATGGCTCCGCGATGGCCTATCTTAACGAAAATTTCCTTCTGCACTCACCCACGTCCTGCCGCCTTTTCCATGAGGTGGCCAAAGACCAGCCGATCATCGATTATCACTGCCACCTCTCTCCCCGGGAGATTGCCACCAATCACCGGTGGGGCAACCTTGCTGAAATCTGGCTTGGCGGAGACCATTATAAATGGCGACTGATGCGGGCGAATGGGGTGACTGAAGACCTAATCTCCGGCGAATCTACCCCGCGCGAGAAATTCCAAGCATGGGCGGAAACCGTGCCATTCACCCTCCGCAATCCGATCCATCATTGGACCCACATGGAACTCCAGCGCTATTTCGGGATCGACCTAATCCTTAGCCCGGACACCGCCGATGAGATCTGGGAACGCGCCAACGCGAAACTCGCCGAACCCGATTTTTGCGTGCATGGTTTGTTGAAAAAATTCGATGTCCGTGTGGTCGGCACCACTGATGATCCCGCGGATTCGTTAGATGACCACGCTGCCATCGCAGCTTCGGACCTCACCACGCTGGTGGTCCCGACGTTCCGGCCGGACAAGGCATTGCTGGTTGATCGGCCCGATCTGTTGATTCCTTGGTTGGGGAAACTCGAGTCTACGGCGGACATCGACATCGTCCATCTATCCGATCTGCTCGCGGCCCTGCAAAAACGTCATGGCGATTTCCACGCCGCTGGCGGACGTTTGTCCGATCATGGACTCGACCGCGTTCCGGCACTGCCTTGTTCCGATGGGGAGGCGGCTCTGATCTTTGACAACGCACGTGCGGGCAAAGCCGCTACTCAGGAGGAAAAAGAGAAATTCTCATTCTATCTGATGGTGTTTTTCGGCCAACTGGACGCCGCGAAAGGTTGGACCAAACAACTCCACCTTGGAACCTTCCGAAATGCCAACTCCCGCATGTTTGCCAATCTCGGTCCTGATGCCGGATTCGATACCATCGGCGATACCACCCAAGGTGCCGCCCTAGTGAACTATCTCGACACGCTCGCCCGTCAGGAATCACTCCCAAAAATGGTGCTGTATAACCTCAATCCGCGCGACAACTACCTCTTCGCCTGCCTCACCGGCGCGTTCCAAGACGGCACTTTCCCCGGTAAAATCCAGTTTGGCTCCGGTTGGTGGTTCCTCGATCAAAAAATGGCATGGAACTCCAACTCGATGCGCTCTCGGCCACCGGCCTGCTCTCGCGCTTCGTCG
>CAYRLT010000245.1:0-19222 GCA_964425095.1 uncultured Luteolibacter sp. | reverse complement strand
TGCCCAAGCTGATCCTCTCGAAGTTCTGGGCGACCGAAGCGGCGTTGAGTCTGGCCGTCATCAGCTACAACTTGGTGGTTTTGTTCCAGCAGAAGCTTGGCTGGCAGCACGAGCGGATCACGACCAAAAGCTTGCGCTATTGGATGTTTGTGACCGCGGGAGCGTTGGTCAGTCATGCCCGAAAACGGATCCTGGAGCTGGCCATCCCACCCGGCCAAAGGGATTGGTGGCGAAGGGTTTGGGAGAAAATCGCGTGCCCGTATCCCAATTGCAATGCAGTTGGACATGCCGCCCCGCCTTCAGGAATCTGATCACCCAAAATCGCTCGAAAACGCCCCCGAAAAATCGCAACTCAAAATCCTACTGCATGGTTACGGCTTAGTCCTGAAGTGCTCAAGCGTGTGGGCAAGGCCGTCTTCCAAGCGATGCTGCGGGAGCCATCCGGCGGCGCGGAGCTTGTCCGCACTGGCTCGGGAATGCCTGACGTCCCCGGCGCGCTCGGCGGCATGAATGACCTTGGACGCCGATCCAGCAGCCTTGATCAGTCCGTCCGCGAGATCGTTGATGGTGATCTGCCCGCCGTAGCCCGCGTTGAACACTCCGGTGACTCCTGGCGTTTCCGCCGCGAAGGAGAGTGCCCCGGCGATGTCTTTCACATAGATGAAATCCCGGGTCTGCCCGCCATCGCCGAAGACGGTGATGTCCTCGCCGCGCAGGGCTTTCTCGATGAAAATCGGCACGGCGGCGGCGTATGCGCCCTTGGGATCCTGACGCGGGCCGAAGACGTTGAAGAAGCGGATCGAGGCGGTTTCCATCCGGCCCTGGTTCTGAAACATGCCGAGGTAGTATTCTCCGTCAAGCTTGGTGATCGCATACGGGCTCTTCGGCTCGGGGAGCATGGTTTCGAGTTTAGGCACTGTCGGATTGTCGCCGTAGATCGCGGCGGAAGAGGCGAAAACGAGTTTCCTCACCCCTGCGGCCGACGCTTCCTCTAGCACGTTGAGCAGGCCGTGGACATTGATGTCCACGCACTCGCCGGGCTTCGCCATCGACTCCGGCACGCTGACGAGCGCAGCCATGTGAAACACGTAATCGACTCCCTCAACGGCCTTCCTCACCAACTTGCGATCAGTGATCGAGCCTTCGATGAAGGTGTGCCGGAGTCCGTCCAGGTTATGCCGGTAGCCGGTGCGCAGGTTGTCGAGGATGCGGATTTCCTCCGCACGGTCCTGATAGAGTTCCGCGACGTGGGAGCCGATGAAGCCGGCGCCGCCGGTGATGAGGATTTTCATGAGGTTTCGTGAAGCTATGCTGATTCACTCCGCGTGGGAAGCGACCACTTTTTCCATCTCCGGAAGCCGTTTTTCGATCGCGGCGACAAAGGCGAATTGGTTGCGGCAGCGGTCGAGGTTGTGGTCTGGATGTTTGATTTTGAAATAAACGTCGCCCTGCAGGTAATCGGTTAAAAAACGGATTCCGCATTCGAGGGTGAGGAGTTTCCCGGAAAAAGCGAGGTTCTCCAGCTCGGTCGCGTTCAGGAAGGACCGCGCGGAGAGCATGTAGCCGCCGACCAGCGCCTCGAAGCGATCCAAGCGCAGATCCAGCTTGCTGAGATCCGTTGAGTCTTCCCGCGTGGTCGGCGTGGCTGTGCGCACCATGTCGCCGAAGTCATAAAGCGCCGATCCAGGCATCGTGGTGTCCAGATCGATCACGCATACGCCCTCCGCAGTCTCGTCGTCGAGCAGGACGTTGTTGAGCTTGGTGTCGTTGTGCGTCACCCGCTCGGGGATGAAACCTGTGGCGATGAGATCAGTGATGCGCGAGCAGTCGGCGGCGCGGGTCAAGACGAAGTCGATTTCCGCTTTCAAATCCGCGGCACGGTTCATTTTGTCCGCCTCGATCGCGGCCCTCAGCGCCTCAAGCCGCTTGGGTGTGTTGTGGAAATCGGGGATCGTTTCATGGAGTCGCCCACCTCTGAGGCCGGCGGCGAGTTTCTGGAAACTCCCGAATGCCCTGGCCGCCTGGAATGCCTGGTCGTTGGTTTCGATCTCATCATAACCGGTGGCGCGCTCGATGAACGGATAGACGCGCCAATAGTTGCCTGCCGCGTCAGTCGCATAGGGCTTGCCATCGACGGCCGGAATGCACGTGAGAGTCCTTCGGCGGGCTTCGGGATTCTTTGCTTCGAGGAGCCGCTCCAGCGAGTGGCGCGTCACCCGGGCAATGTTCTCCATCAACTGAACCGGTGTCTTGAAGACGCTGGTGTTGATGCGTTGGAGAATGTAGCGCACGGGCGCCAAGCCGGCCTGGTCAAAGCTCGCGCAGTAGGTGTCGTTGATGTGACCCGAGCCATAGGGCCCCCCATGCAGAAAGTCCGCCCGCATGTCGAAGAGATTGGAGATTTCACGGAGATCGGGGACAGTGGCGGTGGCTGGCATGAACGGATGGAAATTTGATTTCGCGAGAATTATCTCGTGATAATTTCTCGTGTCAACCGGATTCTTTCCCGCGGTCCGGGAGGATCCGGAGAAACGCGGACTTGCTTTGCGACAAGGCATTCCGTTCACTGGGTGCGCAAACCACATGGTCACCCAAGCACAAATCGCGCGAAAGCTGGGCATCTCCCGCCAGTTGGTCACTTTTGCGCTGGGCGGCTACCCCCAGGTGTCCGAGGAATCCCGTGCGAGAATTCTGGCAGCCGCGCTGGAAATGGGCTATCGACCCAACCCCCACGCACGTGCGCTGCAGCGCAAGAGGACCGGCATTATCGCCCTGTGGATCCCCGACCAGATCTCGACCCACTACACACACGTTGCGCGCGAATTGGGCCGCCTGGTCAGAAAGTCCGGACATGAACTCATCATCTCGGAAGTCGGTGTGGCGGAGATGAATCAAATCTGGACCCATCTGCCGGTTGACGGCATTTGCGCCGTGGATGCCTCCAAGGCGGTGCAACGCGAAATCAAGGCCCTGTCGGCAAAGTCCGTTCCAATTGTCAGCCTTGGCACCTACGGATCTCCGGCAACCGACAATGTCCGGGTGGATATGGCGGCGGGGACCAGGGAGGTGATGAAACACCTCATCGGGTCGGGCTTCCGCCGCATCGCCCACGCCACCTTCGTGCGGAGGAATGCTGCGGGTGAAAGCCGCAGAATAGGCTACACGAATGCCATGCGTGAAGCGGGCCTGAAGCCCGAGTTCATCCACTATCCGCTCACCGAAAGGCAACGCCCCGTCGCCAGGCAGCTGATCCAGGACTACATCCGCACGCACGGCCGGCCGGAGGCGGTCTTCTGCCACTCGGACGACGCCGCACTTGGGATCTATCGGGGTCTCCGTGATGCGGGGATCCATGTGCCCGCCGACATCGCCCTGGTCGGCTGTGACGGCATCGAGGATACGGAATACCTGGAATACCCCCTGACCACCCTTGTCCAACCGGTTGCCGACATGTGTGCAACGGCGTGGAAGTTTCTCCAGAACCGACTGGCGAAGCCTGCGACACGGCTCCAGCACCTGGTTCTGGCTCCCAAACTCGCCATCCGGAGTTCTTCAACCCGCAGCGCCTGAACCCGGAATCTTCCCGGCAAGGAATGCCCCGGAAAAAAATTAGCACGTGATAAATTGCTATTGACTGCGATCCCTGGCCCCGGCAGATTTGTCGCACGAAATGCCGGTTGCGGCCATTTCGATACACTTGTGCAAGCCTCCACCATCGACCAACCGGGCATATGAGCAATTCACCAAAAAGCGGCTCGCAAGCGGGCTACAATCGATTTCTTCTCATCGTGGCCGGACTCGGCGGACTGCTTTACGGGATCGACATCGGGATCATTGATCCCGCGCTGGGCTACCTCGGCAAGACGATTTCAATGACCGAGGAGAACAAGTCGATCATCGTGGCGGCCGTTCTGGGCGGTTCGATGTTTGCCTCGGTGATAGCGGGATTCTTCGCGGACCTTCTGGGCCGCAAGCTGATGATCATTGTCAGTGCGGTGATGTTCGTGGCCAGCGTCGCGATCATTTTCACATCGCAAAGCTACATCCCGCTGTTGCTCGGGCGCTTGCTTCAGGGCATGAGCGGAGGCGTCATCGCCGTGGTGGTGCCGCTCTATCTGGCGGAGTGTCTCAAGGCCGACGTGCGCGGCAAGGGCACTTCGATCTTCCAGTTCATGCTCACTTTCGGCATCGTGGTGGCGGCGTTTGTCGGCGACCATTACACCAAGAACGCGGAGGCCGCGATCAAGCTCGCCGGAGACAACCAGGAGGCGGTTCTGGCGGCCGCTAACCACGCGTGGCGCGGCATGTTCCTTTCGGTGATCTATCCGGGAATCCTGTTCCTGATCGGCGGGTTCTTTCTATCGGAATCCCCGCGCTGGCTCTACCGCAAGGGCCGCAAGGAGCGGGCGCGGACGGCGATGCTCCGGTCCCGCACCCTGGAGGAGACGGATTTCGAGCTTGCGGAACTGGAGACCGCGCTTGCCCACGAACACGCCAGGCCGAAGATCTCCCTCACCGAATCGTTTGGCGAGATCTTCACCCAGCGGAAATACATTGTTCCGTTCATCATCGCCTGCGTCATTCTGGGCTGCAACCAGGCCACCGGGATCAACTCGATCCTCGGCTTCATGACGACCATCCTCCAACAGGCCGGACTGGCCGCCGAGGCTGCCTCACAGAGCGGTCTGTGGATCAAGATCCTCAACTGCGTGATGACCGTCGTCGCCGTGGTTCTGGTGGACAGGAAGGGCCGCAAGTTCCTCCTCAAGCTTGGAACCGGCGGCATCATCGTCTCGCTGCTCCTGGGCTCCGCGGTGTTCCATTCGTTCGAGTCCAAGCGCGTGGACGTTGCGGAAAAAGTGCGGACGATGATCGTGGACAACAAGCTCTCGCTGGATGTGGCGTCAGCGGATCTCGGCAAGGTCGTCGATCCGGGGAAACCCATGCAGCTTTCCATCCTTTACGCCTACGGCGCGAAACAAGGCATCGCCGTGGGCATCAGCAGCGATCCGAAGGTCAGCGTCGTCGCGATCTCGCTTCCCAAGAGCGACAAGGAGAACGCCGGCAAACCATTGGAAATCCTGCGCGCGATGGCCGGCCCGGTGCCCACCCGGACGACGGGCATTCTTGTCGCCGTCTGTCTCGCGGTGTTTATCGCCTTCTTCTCGGTCGGCCCCGGCGTGTGCGTGTGGCTGGCTCTATCGGAACTGATGCCCACCCGCATCCGCTCGGTCGGCATGGGATTCGCCCTGTTGATCAACCAGGGGGTTTCCACCGGCATCGCCGCGTTCTTCCTGCCGATCGTCGGCAATCACGGCTACTTCGCCATGTTCGGTTTCTGGGCCGCCTGCACCGTGGTCTACTTCATCACCGCAGCCTTCTTCCTGCCGGAGACCAAGGGCAGGACGCTCGAGGAAATCGAGGAATACTTCGAAGGCAAGAAGCCCGCCTGAGTTCAAACTGAAAGTCCTCATGTCATCATCGATCCAACCCGACATCAAAGCCCCGCTCGACCCCGGGTTTCTGCCCGCGGTCCTGTTCAACCGCAGTTATCTGGAACGCGCCCGCGCTTCCGGGAAAGCCGTGCCACTCGTGCTCGGTCTCGAGCGCGAGTGCGGCTTGGTCTCGCGTTTCGAGACCGTGGTGATTCCTAACAGCGATTCGGAAACGCTGCGCTACGTCGAGCGCATCGTGAAATTCCTGGTGTGGGCGCGCGGCGGATGGAAGCTCCATGTCGGCGGCCCCAGGGTGATCGGCGAGTTCGTCCGCAAGACCTATTCACCCCGAGGCGCGCGCAAGTTCGACTGCCAGATGATGGAACTCGCCTACGGCAGGAAATTCGAGGTTGTCCTGACCGTTTCTAACAGAGTTCCAGCTGCCAGGGACATGCAGGTTGCGGCGGGAGGCCACCTCAAGGGCTGCCGGATCGGGTTCGACCTGGGCGCGAGCGATTACAAGGTTTCAGCAGTGATCGACGGTGAGGCGGTTTTCACACAGGAAACCCCGTGGGATCCGAAGAACCAGGCCAACCCGGAATACCACTATCACCACATCTCGGCCGCGCTCCACCGAGCCGCGGCCTGCATGCCGCGAGTGGACGCCATCGGCGGCAGTTCCGCGGGCATCATTGTCGACAACGAGATCCGCGTCGCCTCACTGCTGCGGGCGATTCCCAAAAAGCTCTTCCCGCAAGCCGCCGCCGTCTTCAAACGCATCCAGAAGGAGTGGAACGTCCCTCTCGTGATGATGAACGACGGCGACGTCACCGCTCTGGCAGGCGCGCTCTCGCTCCGACAGAAAGGCATGTTGGGCGTTGCCATGGGCTCCAGTGAAGCCGCCGGCTTTATGGACAAGAAGGGGCGCATCCTCGGCTGGCTCAACGAGCTGGCATTCGCACCAGTCGATTACAACCCGGCGGCCGTGGCCGATGAATGGTCCGGCGATGCCGGCGTCGGCGCCTTGTATTTCTCACAACAAGCGGTCAACAAGCTGCTGCCCGCCGCGAGGATCAAACTGCCAGCGAAAATGGGGCTGCCGGAACGCCTCGTGGAGGTCCAGAAACTCATGGCCGCAGGCGACGAACGCGCCGCGAGGATTTATGAGACCATCGGCGTCTACCTCGGCTACACGATCCCGCATTACGAGGACTTTTATGACTACGCCCACATGCTCATTCTCGGTCGCGTGACCACAGGCGCGGGCGGCGAAATCGTCCTCTCGAAAGCGCGGGAAGTGCTCAAGCAAGAGTTCCCGGCAACCGCCGCAGCGGTTGCCATGCATGTGCCCGACGAAAAAACCCGTCGCGTCGGCCAAGCGGTAGCCGCCGCGAGCCTGCCAGAAGCCAAACAATGACTTCATGAAACCGCACCATTCCACCGCCGGGATTTTCATCCCCGAAACCTTGGTGGCAGACGAGTCCAAGGACATCGTGACGTTTGTCTGCGATCTCATCGATCGGTTCAATGCCGATGTCCGCCAGAAACTCAGCCAACGATTGGGACAAGCCTAATGGAAATCATCATTCAACCCACACCGGAGGCCGCGACCCATGTCGCCGCCCGAATCATCGCCGGTTTGCTGCGGGAGAAACCCGACGCCGTGCTTGGTCTCGCCACCGGCAGCACTCCCCTGCTGCTCTATCGCACGCTGATCGAGATGAACCTCGACTGGAGCAAGATCACCACCTTCAACCTGGATGAATACATCGGCCTGCCGCGCGAACATCCGCAGACCTACCACAGCTTCATGTGGGAAAACCTGTTCCGGCACATCAACATTTCCAAAGAGCGCGTCCATATCCCCGATGGAAACGCGGCGGACATTCCGCAGTTCTGCTCCGATTACGAAGCGCGCATCCGCGATACCGGCGGCATCGACCTGCAAGTGCTGGGCATCGGTAGCGACGGCCACATCGGCTTCAACGAACCCACCTCGTCACTGGCCTCGCGCACCCGCATCAAGACACTCACCCGCCAGACGCGGCAGGACAACGCGCGCTTCTTCGGCAGCGAGGCCGAGGTGCCGCATCACGTCATCACCATGGGCATCGGCACCATCATGGAGGCGCGAACGAATCTTCTGTTAGCCTTTGGTGAGAACAAGTCCCGCGCCATTGCCGAAGCCGTCGAGGGTCCGGTCACATCGATCAGCCCGGCGTCTGTCCTGCAAATGCATCCGTCGGTGAAAGTGTGCATCGATGAGCCGGCGGCCGGCGAACTGAAGCGCGCCGACTACTACCGCTGGGTTTACGACAACAAGCCGGCATGGCAGACATTCTGACGCCGCTCTGGCCGTGGCATCACGCGATGATGCCGAGCGGCCTGGTGGTTTTCCAATTGCCGCGGGTGAAGTCCGGGAAGTCCTGTGGTGCCCCGTCTTCCTTCACGGATTTCTCGCTGAGCGGACCGACGGCGGACCAGAAGCAACCTTCATAGACATTCTGGTCAAGCGGTTCGCCCTTCTGAAGGCACTCGATGATCCGGAAGAGCATCAGGAAATCCATGCCGCCGTGGCCGCCCATTTCCTTGGCGAGCTTGCCCATGCGCTGGTAGAGCGGATGTTCGTATTTCGCGGCGAGTTCCTCCCAGGCCGCGCCCTCGGCCCACTCGTGATAGCTCTTGGTGACACCCTCGATCGCCATGCGGTTGGGAAATCCGGCGAGGGTTCCCAGGGTTCCCTGGATCAGGTTGTGGCGCGAATACGGACGTGGCGAGGTTTCATCCCACTGCACCATGATCGTTCGGCCGAGTGTGGTCTTGATGATCGAAGTGTTGATGTCGCCACCCTTGAAGTCCAGCGTCTTCCATGATGGGTCGGTCAGGTTGTTGGACTTTTTGGCATGGAGCGCGCGGCCCCTGGCGGGCGAGGAGAAGGAAACCATCCGGCCGAAGTTGTCCTCGCCTCGGCCGAGGTTCATGTACTGGGCGACGGGGCCGAGGCCGTGGGTCGGATAGAGGTTGCCGTCGCGCCTGGCATACTCGAGGGTTCTCCACGATCCGGTGGAATCACCGCCATCCATCTGGCCGCGGAGTTCGTGGATGTAGGCGGCCTCGCCATGCAGCAGTTCGCCGATCACGCCCTGCCTCACCATGTTGAGGTAGAGCAACTCCTCGCGGCCGTAGTTGACGTTCTCCATCATCATGCAGTGGCGGCCGGTGGCCTCGGAGGTATCCACGATCTCCCACATTTCCCCGAGGGTGCAGGCGATGGGCACCTCGGAAAAGGCATGGGAGCCGGCTTTCATGGCCGCGATGCACATCGGCGCGTGGAGCGGCCACGGGGTGGCGATGAACACTGCGTCCGGTTTGACTTCCGCCAACATCCGCTGCCAGGCGCGCTCGTCGCCGAAATAGGGTTTGGGGACATGGCCGTGCTTTCTCGCCTCATCAACGGAACGCTTCGCGCGGTCTTCAACCAGATCGCAGACGGCGACGACTTCGACGCCTTCGATTACGGCGAGCTGGGAACAGTGGCCCGAGCCGCGGGCACCGACACCGATGAAGGCCACTTTCACCTTGTCGAGCTTGGGCGCCACGAAGTCGCCCATGTAGCGGGCACCGGCGGCTCGGGCGGGAGCGGCGGCACGGGCCAAGCCGGGAAGCATGGCGCTTGCGGCACCGAGGCCGGAGAGAAGGTGCAGGAATCCGCGACGGGAAGAGCCCGCGGCATCGCGAGCATCAATGTCATTGTTGGGGTTGGTCATATTAGTTTTTGGTGAAAGCGGTGATGAGTTTCAGTCCTCAATCAAAGTCAGATCGGAAGCGGGCTTCGGGTAGTTCTTCCGTGCGACAGACGCCTTGGTCTCGTCCACCATTTGTTGGGTGACGGTGAAATCGTATTTGCCGTAATCGTCGACAGTGACCTTACCCACCCAAAAGAAACCCCACTTGTCGAAAAAGTCCGTTAAATCCAGTTTGGCCACATCGCAGCAGATCTTCACAAACTCGAACTGGTTCTTGATCGAGTCGTTGCCGGTCCCCGCATCCGGCCGGCGGCGCATTTCCTCCATCACGTCGGCATAGAAATCGGGTCGGCCATTTCGCGAGAAATAGAGATGGAGCTGCCAGAAAGGGACGAGGCGGTCGAAGACATCGGGAACATCGAGAAACGACTTCCTTGGGTTCGCCTCGATGATGTTCCTTCGGGCCGAGGCATAGTTCTTCTGTGCCTTGAGGCGGCTCTCATTGCCCATCCTGCCGCCGGTGTAGAGCGAGAAGATGTTATTGCTGACTTCCGTCATGCCACCCCAGGTGATCTGGCGCATTTGCAGGGCGTGGCCCACCTCGTGGCAAAATCCCCAGCACGGGTCACCGGCGATCACCACGGCCGGATCGGCCACCATGCGCATGGTGTCCTTGTTGCCGAGATAGGCGACCCCATCGCCATCGCGGAACATGTAGTAGTTGAAGTTCACACGGGCCAGAATGCGGTTCATGGGCACTTTCTTGTACTTAACCAGACCCATCAGCGAATAGTGGTGATGGAGCATCGTGTCGTAGTTGTTGATCAGTTCCACGCCCTTGCCGCGTGTGTACATGTTGAACCACTCGACCGGATAGGCCACCTGGATATGTTTGCCCCGGGCATCCATGATCGGACCCACCGCATGATCCAGCAGGCGGTTCCAATCCTCGTTGGTATGCTTGGTGGCATCGAAAAATCCATTCACCCTGCCGGTCGGAAAGTGAATGGTCACCTTGGGTGCCTGTTCGGCATGGTCGTCGAAATAGCTCACATACGCATTGCCGGGCTTGTTCACCTGGATCACGTTCACGCCCTGGTTGAGCGGGATTTCCTGTTTGTGCAGACCCCATCCATTGGGATCCTTCGTGGGATCGATGCCCGCGGGCGGCTGGCGCATCCAGTCGGGAAGGAGCAGGGAGATCTTTTTGCCCCCGGTGTTTCCCACCAACACCACGTTCTCGCCGGCATCCAGATAGATGCCCGTGATATTTTCATAGCGGCTGAAGCCATCGCCCAGCTTCAAGGTCCTGCCCAGCTCGCCGGGCGAGGGGTAAGCCTGGTAGTTGGCAACACGGTAGTTTTTGTCATACGTGCCGTCCAGCAAGCCGGCAGCGACCGTTTTGAGCAAATCGCTCTTGAAGGCGGCGAGGTCTTGCTGTTTCAAGCCCGTCTTCAACTCACTGCAGCTTCCCTCGGTGAAGAACTTCATGTCGACATTCAGCGCCTCGACGTCGTTCACGGCACCACCCGCAAGCTGCGCGCATAACAAAATGGAAATGGAAAAAGCCAGGCCTTGCACGGTTCTATCAATTGTGGTCATGGGGATTTTCATCATATTTCAATTTTCCTGTCGCACTCTCTCGACCACGCCGATCAGTTCCTCCATCCGCAATTCCAGCTTGCTGACGAAGGCGAACTGATTGCGGCAGCGGTCGAGGTTGTGGGTGGCGGACTTGATCTTGAAGTAGCTGTCGCCCTGCAGGTAATCGGTGAGAAAGCGGATGCCGCATTCGAGGGTCAGGAGTTTTCCGGCAAAGGCGAGGTGCTCGATTTCGACCTGGTTGAGGAAGGCAGCGGTCGACAGGTAGCCGCGGACCAAGGCCTCGAAGCGGTCGAGCCGGAGGTCGAGATTTTCGAGCGCGGGATCATCCTCGCGGGTGGTGGCCACGGCGGTGCGGACCATGTCGCCGAAGTCATAGAGTGCGGAGCCGGGCATGGTGGTGTCGAGGTCGATCACGCAGACGCCCTCGGCGGTGACGTCATCCAACAGGACGTTGTTGAGTTTGGTGTCGTTGTGGGTGACGCGTTCGGGGATGTCGCCCTTGGCGATGAGTGTGGTGATGATCGCGCAATCTTCGGCGCGGGCGAGGGCGAAAGCGATCTCAGGCTTGCAATCGGCGGCGCGGTTGCGGACATCGGCGGCAATGGCCGCTTCCAGTGCCGCGAGGCGTTTCGGGGTATGGTGGAAATCGGGGATGGTCTCGTGAAGACGTTGGCCAGGCAGTTTGGCGGCGAGGTTTTGGAAGGCCCCGAAGGCACGGGCGGCCTCATAGGCTTGGTGGTTGGTCTCCAGTTCATCGAAGCCGCGGGCACGCTCGATGAACGGATAGGTGCGCCACACCGAAGCGTCGGGGCCGAGGGCATACGGTTTGCCGTCGCGGGCCGGGATGCAGGTGAGGGTGCGGCGGCGGGCTTCCGGGCTGCCTGAGCATGTTAGAACATCGAGCGCGTGGCGTGTGACCCGCTCGACGTTTTCCATCAACTCGATGGGCCGTTTGAAGACGTTGTGGTTGATCCGCTGGTGGATGAAGCGGACGCGCAATCCTGCCTGGTCATACCAGGCGCAATAGGTGTCGTTGATATGTCCGGACCCGTAGGGGTGGGCGTCGACGAAGTCGGCCCGCATGTCGAAGAGCGAGGAGATGTGGCGGAGGTCGTGCATGGGATTCAGTGAATGGCGAGTCGTTTTTGCATGTCCTCCAGCGGCACGCCCTTGGTTTCAGGCACCATCGTCCTCACCCAGAGCAGTTGCAGTATCATCATGCCGCAGAAGAAGAGGAAGACCCAGCCTGGCGGAAACGCGGTGACCATCCTCGGGAAAAAGGTGGTGAGCAGCGCCGCAAAAACCCAATGCGTGGAACTGCCCAGCGCCTGTCCTTCCGCGCGGTGGCGGTTGGGAAAGATCTCCGAGATGAACACCCAGATGACCGCTCCCTGCCCGACCGCGTGGGCGGCAATGAAGGCGAAAATGCACATTGGCACGATGGCAAAGTGCTGGGTGAAGAACGCCCATGCCGTCAGGCCGAGCGAGGCGATGTAACCGAACGATCCGATGTAGAGCAGGGTGCGCCGCCCCAGGCGGTCGATCAGCCACAAGCCGACGAAGGTGAAGATCAGGTTCGTCACCCCGATGCCGACGGATTGCAGCAGCGCGGCCTTCGCGCCGAGGCCGGCCATCTCGAAGATGCGCGGGGCGAAATAAAGCACCGCGTTGATACCCGAGAGCTGGTTGAAGAAGGCGATCAGGAATGCCAGCAGAATCGGGATGCGCAGCCCGGCCGTCCAGAAGCGCGTGGATGCGACGCGTTCGGACGAGGCGGCCAGGATGATGTCCGCGTGCGCGGCGACTTGCGCCGGTGTCGCATCGGGTTCGATGAGTTTGAGCACCTTGAGACCGGCTTCGCGGTCGCCCTTGCGGCCGATAAGCCAGCGCGGGCTTTCGGGAATGCCGAAGCACATCACGGTGTAGAGGATGGATGGAAACGCGGCCACGCCCAACATCCAGCGCCAGGCGTTCTCACCGATCCCCGCCAGCGCGGCGTTGGAGGCAAAGGCGACGAGGATGCCGAAGACGATGTTGAACTGGAACATGCCCGCCAGCCGCCCGCGGTAGGCGGGAGGCGCGATTTCCGAGATGTAAAGCGGCGCGGCCACGGTGGAGATCCCGATGCCGAGCCCACCGATAAAGCGGGCCGCGATGAAGGTGTTCACGCCTGTCGCAAAACCGCAGCCGAGCGCGGAGACCAGATAGAGCACGCCGATCCACAGCAACGTCGCCTTGCGGCCGAAGCGGTCGGTGGGCCAACCGCCCGCGAGTGAACCGACGACCGTGCCATAAAGCGCGGCGGCCATCGCAATGCCATGGATGCCGGGGCTCAGTCCCCACAATTTCTGGATCGTTTGCTCGGCTCCGGAGATGACGACGGTGTCGAAGCCGAAGAGAAATCCGGCCAATGCCGAGACGATGGAGAAGAAGAAGATCCGTGGATTCATGGCTGGGTCTGGCGGGTGGTTGCTTGGATGTTAGAGCGTTGCGGTGGTGTGGAGGGCGGCTGCGGCCCCGAAGTGGGCGAGAATGGCCGGCGGCAGGCCGGGCATGGCGCCAGAGCAGGAACAAACGTGGGCGGCCACTTCGGTGGCGACCTCGGAGATTCTGGCAAGCGGCCAGTGATTCAGCAGGCCCATGGTGACGGCCGCGGTAAACGAATCCCCTGCCCCGATGGTGTCCCGCACATCCACGGTCAGTCCGTGATGCTCACACCACTCCCCGCCATCATATAACAGACTGCCCGCCGCGCCCCGCGTGAAGGCGACGAACCGCAGTCCGAACCGCGAGGCCAGCGCCGCAATGCACTCGCGGTCCGATCCCCCGATGCCCAACATGCCGGCAATCTGCGGCAGCTCGGCATCATTCAATTTCAACACGTTTGCCAACTCCAGCGAAGCCTCGACGGTGGCGGCCGAGTAAAAATCCTGACGGAGATTCACGTCGAAGATCCTGAGCGCCGAAGAACCCGTCAACGCGACCAGGCTGCGAATCGTTTCCGCCGATACCAGGGAACGTTGGGCCAGGGTGCCGAAGCAAACCGCATCCGCCCGGGGGAAAAGCCGCAGCACGAAGGGGTCGGCTACGAGGTGATCCCACGCACTGTCCGGCTCGATGGTGAATACGGGTTGCCCGTCGTCCATGAGTTGCACCCGCACCGCTCCCGTGGGATGGAGCGGATCGATGGCGATCCCGGTGACCGGCAGGCCGAGTTCCTGCAGATTCCGGAGCAGCCTCGCCCCGGGTTCGTCGCTGCCCACACAGCTCACGACATGCGCTTCAGCGCCGAACGCATGGGCGTGGCAGGCGAAGTTCGCCGGGGCGCCGCCCATGCGGGGTCCTGCGGGCAGGAGATCCCAGAGAAGTTCGCCGATGCCGATAACCAAAGGTTTAGTCTGGGTGGCGGGGATCATTTTCATATGGATGGCAAGGTGTGGATGAAGGGTGATTCGAAATGCCCAGGACCCGCCGGGAATGACAGGACGAATAGAGAATGCGGGCGGTCATTTGTTTTTCCACGCCGGGTTCATCTCGTGAACCACGACCGACTCGACGGTGAGCGTGCCGCCTTGGGCGGTGAGCGAGATTTTGCCGAGCGGCTTGCCCATGTCGCGGCGGGCGCTGGTCTTGAAGCAGGCCCCACCGCCGCCAACCACCTCGAACATCGGCCGGTCCACCAGCACGCGGAAGGTGACCTTGCCGTCCTTCATCTCCAGCGGCATTTCGTCGAGCTTCCGGCTGTTGAAATCATAAGTCACGGCATTCTCGCCAAAGCGCAGCACGGCCTGCGACGCGGTGCCCTTTTTCAGGGTGACCTCGATGTCGAAGAGTTGGCCGGCGGCGGCGAACTCGACTGCGGGTGCTGCGGCGGCCAGCTCCTTGTTAGACACAACCTCGGGATTCGGCTTGCGCAGTTGCGCGAGTTCCTTGATTGGATTGGCGAACATGCGGATGCCGCCGGCCGTGGTGTGAAGCGTCAGGTTGGTGGGCACGCTGAAGGTCTGGTTGAACGGCATGCCGGGCATGTCGATGCGCGCCCAGCCGACTTGCACGACGCGGCCGTCCGGGCTGTTGCTGAAGCACTGCGAGGCATAGTAAAGCCCCCAGTGGACCTGGTGTTTTCCTTCGTGCTCGGGGGTGAATTTCCTGCCGTCGAAATTGCCGATCGCATACCTGGCGTCGGCGGCGAAGATCACCCACTTCTTGTTGGCCGGGTCGCCATCGACCGGCAGTTCGAAGATCTCGGCGCACTCGAAGTAGCCGGGGATGCTGCTGGCATATTCCCACTGCTTGAGATCCTTGCTGGTGTAGATGGAGATGTTCTGGCCATACGGGGCGCGCTCGTCATACACGGCGATCACCCAGTGCTTGCCCGGCGCGTACCAGATGAGTTTCGGGTCGCGCCCGGAGTGTTTGATGACCGGGTTGCCCTCGTAATAGGTCCACGATTTGCCGCGGTCAGTCGAGTAGGCGAGGCACTCGCCGCAGCCGGTGTCGGTGAAGGCCAACACCATCGTCTTCTCCTTGCCCTTCTGCCAGCCGGCGGTGTTATACAAATCGACATTGCCGCCGCCTGAGAAGCATTCCCGGACGGCCATGGAAGGATGGCGATTGGTCTCTTGGCCGCCGAACGGCCGCAGCGCGTGGGCCTGCTCGGTCCAGTGCACCATGTCCGGGCTGGTGGCGTGGCCCCAATACATGTTCTGCCACGGGAATCCCGCCGGGTTGCTCTGCCAGAAGAAATGATAGGTGCCGTCATAATAACACATGCCGTTCGGATCGTTGCACCAACCGCGCATCTGGCTGATGTGGAATTGCGGCCGCAGCGCCTCGTCGTAGAGCGGCATGAGGTTGCGGAGCTGGTCGCCCGTTTCGATCATCGCGGCAATCTCGGGTGTCGCCTTGGCGGAAACCATCGCCGTCTTGCCCGTGTATTCCGACACGTCGAGCCAACCCCACCAGTCGATGCTGTCCTTGTTGGGCGCGAAATCGCAATCGAGGTTGTGGACGAGTTGCTCGCCAACGCGGACCGTCATGCGGCCGCGCTGGCCTTTGTTGGAAACCGGGAAGAGGAGATACTTGCCGGTGATGTTGATCTCGCGGACGTTGAGGATGTCGTCACTGGCGGACGCCGCTGACGGGATGGCGAGCGCGCAGTAAACGAACGCATAACAGGTCGCAAGCCACTGTTGATTGTTCAAGGCTGGTGTCACTTTGCTATGTGTTGGAATTGAATTCTCTAACGAACCGTCATTTCAAACTTGATCTTCCACTCCACGGTCTTGGTCGCAGTCGGTACGATGCGCACGGTGGCGGTTTCCCGCTGGTTCGCGACTTCCACCTTCTCACCGGTGGCCGCGGCGGCCTTGAGTTTGAAGCCGGCGGGCAGATGGACCGTCAACACATAGGGGTCGCCGGCGATCACCGCGCTGGTGCCGGTGAGCGTGTTGGATGCCTTGTCCCATTTCTCGGATGAAAGCTCGACACCGCCCTGCGAGATATGCCGCGTGGTTGAGAGCACCCACGGGTATTCGCGCGCCTCGCGGATGGCGAAGACCTGCATCGCGCCCTTCGAGCCCGGTGCCGGAGCCTTGAACGAGCCCTTCGATTTGCCAAGGAACTGCTGGGTCCAGAACTCGAAAACCAGGTAGTCGCGCTCGGGATCGAGTCCCAGGTCGGCGAAATCCACTTGCTGTTCCGGCAGGCCCTCTTCTTTCCAATCGAAGCGGGCGAGCACCGACCAATGGTCGAAGGGACGCTCGATCTCCTGCATCCACCAGGTGCCGTTGCCGCCGTTGTTGTAGAGCTGCCCCGGCACGGTGAAGAGCACCGGTGCGCTGCGCTTCATGCCTTCGAGGTGGGCGTCCTCCTTGTAGACCTCCGCCTTGTCGCTGACCAACAGCATGCCGCCCGCCATCGACACCACGGCCGGCCGGAGGATCGTGTCGGTAATCGCCTCGCCCACGCCGAAGGTCTTCATTTTCGGACTCGCTTCCTTGCGCTCGGGCAGGATGTCGCAATGGTCCGGGTCGGCGCGCCATGCCACGCCGTTCATGATGCTTTCGCCCAGCATCGTGTTCCATTGGAAGCCGTCGCTACCGAGCCGCACGCCGTCCACGATGCCGGTCGAGACCCGGCCCGGACCCACGCCCCAGCAGGTGAGGATGAAGATATCGTGCCCGAGTTCCTCACGGGCAACAGTGTCCCACGCGCGCAGCGATTGCTCCGGCGTCATGCCGATCTTCTTGAAGTGCGCATTGGCCGGAGCCTGCTTGTCGGAATACAACATGTCGCCGGCTCCGTCGATCTTGACATAGTCCCAGGCCTGCTGTTTGAGCGAGCGGAAAAGCGGGCGCACCATGTTGTCCAAGGCGTCCTTGTTACTGGTGTTGAGCGTCCACACCCCCATGCCTCCCTGAAAGATCGAACCGTCCTCCTTGGTCACGAACCAGTCCGGGTGCTGCTTCCCGATGTCGGGGAGGAACTTGTCGCAATACGAACGAAAGACGCGGTGGACCCAGACGCCGGGCTTCATGCCGCCGGACTTGATCTTCGCCACCGTAGCCTCCGCCCCTCCGGGAAACTTGTTGAGGTCAAATTCGAAGGACTTCGGCCCGCCGGCGCCAGGGCTATAGCCGTTGTCGAGCTGGAGGTATTTGTAACCGAAATCGGGCAGTTTCTTTTCGGCAAACACATCCACCAGCGAATCCACCACCTGTCGGCTGATGCTCTCCCGATATGGCCACCACGAGCAGTAGCCGGCAACCGAGTCTTTCCACACCCCGTAGGTCCAGGGCTCGAAGAGCGCCTGGTCCTTGTGCTTCTGATAGAAACGGGGGCGGAACACCAACTCGACAGCAGGCCCGCGGGTCTGCAGGGTGAACGCGGCCTCTTTCCCGCCTGCCTTCACCGGCAGAATGCGCGTCGTGCCGTCGGCCGGGCCGGCGAGCATCCAGTCCCAGCGGCGGTCGTACACCGCGTTGTTGCGCAGGTTGCGGCTGGAGCCCACGCTGGTGCGGAGCAAGGGAAAGCGCTGCTGCGCGGCGTTGCCTTCCGTTTCGGCGGGAAAGGCCTCGGCGCTGCCCGCGGCGGTGCCGCTAAGCACCAGCTTCACGCCATCCTTTGGATCGGCCAGGGTGAACTTCAAGTGTTGCTCGACTTTCTCCTTGGGATCGCGGGTTTCGGCCGGTTCGAGCTTGACCGTGGCCCCCGCCACCGCCTTGCCGGCCGCGTCTTCGGCGCGGATGATGCCATCAAATATCAGGCTGCCGTGGTAGCGGAGCGCGAGTTTCCCCTGCGCGGCGTCCCATGCCACGGTGGCGGGGTCGTTGGGCGGCGGTGTGACGGCCTGCTGGGCGAGAGCGCCCTGAAGCAGGAGCAGTTGGGCCAAGCCCGCGAGGATGGGCATGGATGGAAGTGTGGTTCGGGGTATCATTTTCATGTGTCGTGGCATTTGCTTGGTTGGCCTGATTGTGGTGGATTGAGGTGGTGGCGGGAGTTTCGGAAGCCGGTCTTGTTCCCATGTCCGTGCGTCCGGCGGGGGGGTGGTGCCGCGGGCCAAGTGCCCTGTGGCATGGCCGACGGCCGAGGTGACAATGGGGGTTGATTGTGTTTTCCAGCAATACCCACAAATGGGGGTAAGCCCGCAGTCGGGTTGCGGGGCCGACAGTCCGCGCCGCGGGCCTGGCGGCCCATCAGATGAATGGTTCTGGTGATGCAATCGGACATGGCGGAGGACGCTGTCGACATCGGCGATGAGCGCGTTGGTTTCCGGATCCAACAAGCCATCCACGCCGGTGAGCAGGATCATGCGGCTCACCCCGGTGAGTTTCGCCACCTGCACCGAGATGGACCATCGGCGCGATCCAGGGTGCCGTCGTCGGATTTAGTGAGAATGCCGGTGCCGGCCTTGATGAGGGTGAGATCGGAGTGCATGGCGCTTACGGATCCCCCGGTGTGAGGAACGGAATTGAGAGACTTGGGCATGGGAATCCTGATTCGTTCATCGCGCTGGTGAGGGCTGCTTCGCTTCACCCGCCACCACGGCCAGGGTGTCATCATACCCGCGCAGCGTCAGCCGCCGGGTCTGCGGATTGAGGAACGCGATCTGCACCGAGCGGACCTTCTCGCGACGGGTCCAGAATCCCGTGCTGAGGCGGTTCCAGGTCTCGCCGTCCTGGTATTGGGCCACATAGGCGAAGCGTCCGTCCTCTTCGGCACCGTCGATCCGGGGGAGCATCCTGATGGAGCCCGGCAGCAGTTCGAACCGTTCGTTGCCCATCGCGAAGCGCAGTTTGGAGGCACTCATGTTGATCAGGCGGAAGCCGCCGGGTGGAAAATCCTTCGTCCCGTCCGGCAATACCAGGCAGCGGTAAATCTCGCCGGTTTGCTTGCCGCTGGGCACCAGCAGGAAGAGGAACTCGCTGCCGGTGG
>CAYRLT010000244.1:0-10353 GCA_964425095.1 uncultured Luteolibacter sp. | reverse complement strand
CCCGGCGCCGAATTCCCGATTTTCAAACCCTGAATTTTCCGGGAAAATCCGGTTGTTTTATTCGGATGCCGCGCGTCCGCGAATCATACCATCTTCCACATCGAGCGTCCGGTCGAACACATCGAGTGTCCGGTGATCGTGTGTGACGACGATCACGCCCGCACCGCGCTCGTGGGCGATCTGGGCGAAAAGCTCCATGACTTGGCGGCCGCGTTCGCTGTCGAGCGCGGCGGTCGGTTCGTCGGCGAGAATCAAGCTGGGTTCGTTCGCGAGCGCGCGAGCCACTGCGACCCGTTGTTGTTCGCCGCCTGATAGGGCATCCGGGAGATTGTGCGCGCGCGGACCGACGCCGAGGTAATCGAGCAATTCAAGGGCGCGGGCGCGGGCGCGGGCTGCCGGGACATCATTAATTTCAAGAGCGATCCGCACATTTTCGAAGGCCGTGAGAAATGGAATCAGATTGGCTTTTTGAAACACGAACCCGAGGTGGTGTCGGCGGAACGCACGGAGGTCCACCAAGGCGCGCGGACCATCAAGCACGGGAGTTCCGCCGATGGTGATCTGGCCGGAGGTGGGCGGATTGATCAAGGCCATTGCCGTCAGCAAAGTGGACTTG
Source organism: uncultured Luteolibacter sp. (assembly GCA_964425095.1). Lineage (GTDB taxonomy): Bacteria > Verrucomicrobiota > Verrucomicrobiia > Verrucomicrobiales > Akkermansiaceae > Luteolibacter. Next base: position 9,737 of record CAYRLT010000244.1, on the reverse strand, counting down.
CCCGCGCCACTCGGGCCGAGCATTCCGACGATTTCGCCGCGGGCGACATGCAGCGAAGCATCGCGAATCGCGACGACCTCGGTGTGGCCGCTGCCATAGACCTTGCGGAGGTGGGTCACCTCGACGGCGTGCGCGGTGGGATCGGGCGGCGGGTTCATGCGAGCACGGTATTAGGTTCGACATGCAGAGCTTTCCAGATGCCTAGCAGGCTGGCGAGTGTGGAGATGACGACGACAATGACAGCAAGACTTGCTAGATCCGATGTTTCGATGAGCACCAGGCGCGGGAAAAAAGGAAACGCATATTGGCCGATCCACCATGCCAGGAAATAGCCAAAAGCACCCATCAGCAATGATTGCTGGAGGATTAATCCGATGATCACCGAGTTCCGAGCACCGATCAATTTGAGGAGTGCGATGTCCCGGATTTTATCAAGCGTGAGCGTGTAAATGATCAGTGCGATGATGATCGTGGAAATGACAATGAGCAGCGCACGGAAAAGGCCGAGCTGGCGGCGCGCCTTGTCCACCATGCCGGAAAGCAACAGGTTTTTCTGCTCGGGAGTCGAGTAAACCGTGATGTCCGGCCATGTGGCCAGCGTGCGGCGGACGGCGGAGTCATCCGCTCCGGGGCGCAGCTTGACCAGCACCGCACTGACTTGGGGTGGCGCGAGCGCCGGGATGCTGCGAGATAGGCCGGCGGCGCGGGCTAACAATCCTGGTTGAAGCCGACCGAGATCGATGTTTCCCAGACGTGCGCGGCGTGCGGCACGTTCAAGGCGCATCGCTTCACCGGGTTGGTCGAACTGGATAGCAGTGGCATCACTGACGGTGAAAAAGGTCAGCCCGTCGCCCCCGCTGCCGACCATGCCGCGGGTCAGACCGACGACTTGATAGATATCTTTTCCCAAGCGGAGCTGGCTGCCGAGAGGGAGTTTTAAGGATTGATCGGCGATCATTTCAAAATGGGCTTGCCGCAGTGAGCGGCCCGCGATGAGCGGCAACCAATCGCCTTGGTCATCAGGCCATGAAAGCCCTTGCACGGCCATGCGCAGAGGGAGTCCTTCGTGTTCGCGTTGGATCGTGTGTGAAACAAAGCGGCGGGCTCCGGCCACTCCGGGAACAGCGCGCAGTCGGTCTTCAAGAGTAGCGGGAATGCGCGAGATTTCCGCGAACGGGCCGCGCGTGCCGCCTTGCACAATCCAAAAGTCCGCGCCCGCCCGGTCCACCAGCAGGACGGCTTCGTAGATGAGTCCGCGATAGATTCCGCCCATGCCCATGACGATCATGAGCAAGAGCCCGATGCCCAGAGTCGTGAACAGAAAGCGGCCCGCATTGTGGCGGATGTCTCGGACGGCGAGATTCATGGTCGGGCGATTCGTTGTCCTTCGCTCAAAGGTTTTTTAGCGGCCGCGGCAGGTTTGATGATTCGATCACCCGCTGTGACGCCAGCACTCACGGCTAGATGAGTCATGCCACGCAAGCCAATGGTAATTTCACGCCAACGCGCTTTGCCGCCCGAGTCGATGAAGACTCCGGCCCGCCCATTTTTCCAAAGCACGAATTCGACGGGCGGTCGCACCGCGTCCGCCACGCGACCGGTCTCGATGAAAACCTCGGCCCGCTGGCCGATCGCCCAGTTTTGCGGCAAGTCGGTGGCCCGCACATCGACGAGAAATTCGCGCGTTTCACGGTCGGCCTCACGGCCGAGTCGGGTCACGGTTCCGGGGTAATCGTGTCCCGGAGTAGAGCGGAAAACGACGCGAGCGGATTGCTCGGTGGCGAGGGCAGGCATCGCGGTTTCATCGATCCATGCGCTGACCCAGAGTTCCTTGAGTGAGATGATTTGCATCAAGGAGGCACCCGGGACCAGAACATCGCCGGCATCACGATCGCGACGGATGATGAGGCCGTCGAAGGGCGCTTGGATGCGGGTGAATGCGAGTTGTTCTTTGCGGAAGAGCAGGTTTTTCTCGGCCACTACGGTTTGTCCTTGGGCCTCGGCGATGGCTGCTTGAGAGCGATTGAGATCGGCGTTGGCCACGGCCAAGGCTTCGGCGGCCTTGTCGGCATCGGATTGGGAAATCGCTTGGTTGGCTGCTAGATCGACAAGACGTTTTTGATGGAGCCGTGCTTGTGTGAGCACCGCTTCCGAGCGTGAGAGATCGGCACGCACCCGCTCCAAGGTCTGGCGGCTGGCGGCGAGCGTGGCTTCGGCGATGGCAACTTGTTGTTGCGATTCCGAATCGTCCAAGGTGGCGAGCAACTGGCCGGATTTCACCAAATCGCCCTGATCCACCATGACCTCGGAGAGTCGTTCTTGGATACGGGCGCTGACGGTGCTTTTCACCCGTGCTTCCAGCGTGCCGGTCCCCATGACCTCGGCAATGATTTCACCGCGAGTCACCGAGTGCGCGGCCACCGGGATGGGAGAAAAGCGGGTTTTATAAATGACGAGCCCGGCGAGTGAAATGAGAATTAGCGCAATCAGAATGCGCCGAATTAAAAGGTGTTTCATGATCGAGGAATTGGAAGGAAGATTAGGGAAATCACGATATTGCCGAGAACCCGCAGAACCGTCACACGACCCACACGAATTGTCGCACATCCAATTTCGTTGAGCCGAAGAAGAAATACGGCGGAGGAGATCTCGCCACAAACACAATTAGGTGGCTATATGGTTATTTAAATTCAAATGAATGGCTAGTGGACGCCACGATACTCTCGGTTATGTTCAAGTCATGTTTAATAAAACTACGGCTGCAATCTGGCTCGGCTGCCTTCTGGGTGCCTCTGCTGGAGAAACCCCCTCCACCATCAACTCCTCCACCGTTATTGCGCCCGTTGAGGCAAGGCTTCCCAGTTATGCCGCAGCGATGCTCGGAGGCACATACTCGGACGGAATGGACTTTGATGATGCCGATGGCAGCCTCAGCTTCTCCGAACTCGATTTATTCGCCCTGCTTTCCGACCCGATGACGGTGGCTGGAGATATCTTGTTGATCCCAGCCATTAAATACGAACTGACCAGCTTGGATTTTGACGGAGTGGGCGGCGCATTCCCGATCGGCGACGAGGATCTCCATTCCGTGTCACTGCATCTGGCAGCGATCAAATTGAACGAAGGCTCCCCATGGTTCTACGGCGTCTGGGCCCGGGCCGAACTTGCTAGTGACTTTCAACACATCAACGGCGACGATTTCACCTTCGATGTGGCTGCCGGTGCTGGCTATCGCGTCAACGAATCCTTCACCATCGCTGCCGGCGTCGCAGCTCTCAATATCAATGGCGATTTTTGGGTTTGCCCAGGCATCAATTTTGATTGGAAAGTCAGCGACACAGTACGCGCCGGCCTCTATGGCCCGATGCCTGTGATCTCTTACACACCCAGTGAAAACTGGAGTTTTAGCCTGCGCGGCACTCCCGGCGGTGGCATTTGGAACACCACGGATGATCAAGGTGACTCCATGGCCGTCGATCTTTCATCCTATCAAGTCGGTGCGTTTGTGAACCGTAAAATCGTCGGCGAACTTTGGCTGAATGTCGGTGGAGGCGTTACTCTAGCCAACAACATCACGATGTCCGATCCGGATGGTGACAACGATATCGTCGACCAAGACATGGACTCAGGACTCTTCGGCCAGATCGGCCTGACGCTCAAGACTTGGTAATCAGCAGGAGGCCGGAAATCCACATCGTGCACTTGTCGGGAGATCTGCGGGCGATGCCATAACCCTAAAGTCCGCAATTGGAAACCACAATGGGAGCGCAGCGGACATGGCCGAACACGGCATCCACACATTGAGGCAAATTACACGGATTTTACGGATTATGAATGAGTTATAAAGAAACCAAGTTTCACCTATTGGGTGAAAAAGAGCAGGTTTTAATTTTCCAATTCTTTCCGTAAAATCCGTTCAAATCCGTTAATTTGACTCATTATTTGAAGTTTTTCAGTTCGTCCATCTGCGCTTCGCTTCGATTGTGGTAAAAAAAAGGCCCGAGTCTCCAGTTGAACTGCGGATTCTAGGATAACCAGAGTGCTGCCGCCGCAAATCACGCCATAAATCACGGGTTGACAAAGTTGATGGTTTTGACAATTTTGATGGTGTGAACAGACTCACTATTGAAATTGAGCCGGAGCAGCACCGGCAGATCAAAACCTTGGCAACCTTTGCCGGGATGACGATCAAGGAATTCATTTTGGCGAGGACTCTCAATATTTCCCCGCCAAAGCAACGAATTCCAAGCGACACCACAGATCGACTGTTGTCCTCTCCAACCAACGCCCAGCGACTCAGAGACGCCATCTCCAGTCCAACTCCTGAGCACTTGGTTTTTAACTCTATCGAGGATGTGAAAAATGCGCTTGGAATTTAAGGTGCAGGCCTTTGAGGATTTGCAGTATTGGGTGCAGACAAATCCGAAACTTGCCAAGCGCTTGCTGCGTCTGATTGAAGAAACCCAACGGGATCCATTTGGTGGAACGGGAAAACCTGAACCACTGAGGGGCGCACTGTCTGGTTGGTGGTCAAAGCGCATTGATCTGGAGCATCGGCTAATCTATCAAGTCGATGGTGATTGCCTCATCATCGCCCAAGCGAAGGGCCACTATGATGATTAGAAATCCGCAAAGAGATCCATTTGCGGTGGATTGGGTTTGGGGAGAGCGTCCTGATCTTGCACCGTGTTTTTCGCCTTCGGGCCCTGGGATTTCGCCTCCGGTTTCACGGAGTGAAGTTCTAGGTGTGAGAGGATGGATTTGGCACGCTCGACAACCACTTTCGGCAAGCCGGCAAGTCGCGCGACTTGGATGCCGTAAGATTTATCAGCGGCTCCGGGGAGTATCTTGTGGAGGAAGATGATTTCCTCGTTCCACTCTCTAACCGCCACATTGTAGTTGGCGACGGCACTCTTGGTGTTCGCGAGATCGGTTAGTTCGTGATAGTGAGTGGCGAAAAGCGTGCGGCAACCGATGCTGTCGTGGAGATGTTCGGCAACGGCCCAAGCGATCGAAAGCCCGTCAAATGTGGCGGTGCCGCGGCCGATTTCGTCAAGAATGACGAGGGAGCGATCCGTCGCATGGTTGAGAATGAGGGCGGTTTCGCTCATCTCAACCATGAAGGTCGATTGGCCGCGCGAGAGGTCGTCGGAAGCGCCGACACGACAAAAGATTCGATCGACAAGGCCCAAGGTGGCGGAATCGGCCGGCACGTAGGCGCCGATCTGAGCCATCACGGCGATGAGGGCGATTTGACGGATGTAGGTCGACTTACCCGCCATGTTCGGGCCGGTGAGGATTTGCAGACGCGCGGTGTCCGGGTCGAGCTCGGTATCGTTAGGGACAAACTTGGTGTCGGTGAGCGTTTGCTCGAGGACCGGGTGGCGGCCGTTGCTGACGAAGAAACCATTGCCTTGATTGAGGACCGGCCGGCAATGGCGGTGAAGCTGGGCGATTTCCGCGAGCGCGCAAAGCACGTCGATTTCCGCAACGGCGGCGGCGGCTTGCTGAAGACGTGTGAGGTGGGTGATGACTTGGGAACGAAGTTGCGAGAAGAGCTCGATTTCCAATTTTTTCGAACGCTCTTCGGCACCGAGCACTTTATTTTCCATCTCCTTGAGTGCGGGCGTGATATAACGCTCGGCGTTGGACATGGTTTGCTTGCGGGTGTAATCGTCCGGGACTTTGGCCAGGTGACTGGTGGTGATCTCGATGAAGTAACCGAACACGTTGTTGAATTTGATTTTCAACGAATCGATTCCGGTGCGCTTGCGCTCATCCTCTTGAAGGCGTGCGATCCAGTCCTTGCCGCCGCGTGATGCGTCACGGAGTTCATCGAGCTCGGCTGACCAACCGTCGCGGATGATCCCGCCGTCGCGGAGATGGGCGGGTGGTTCGTCGACGAGGGCCGTGGAGAGAATGGTTGTTAGATCACTAAAATCGTGGAGATGAGCGCCGAGCAAGCACTGATCCATGATCAAGGAAGAGAGATCCTCCTTGAGCGCGGGGATGTGGGAGAGCGAGGTGGAGAGGGATTGTAGGTCGCGGCCGTTGCCGGAGTTTTGCGAGAGCCGGGAAGTGGTGCGCTCGATATCGCGAATGCCTTTGAGAGACTCACGGCATTTTGAAAGCAGGAATGGTTCTGCTAGAAATGCGGCGATGACGTCCTGCCTGACGGTTAGAGCCGCCAGATCGCGGAGCGGGTGGAGGATCCAGTCACGCAGCAGGCGCGCACCCATCGGGGTGGCGGTGCGGTCGAGCACGCCTAACAAAGTATGCGATTTGCCACCGCGGGCTTCGACGAGGTCGAGGTTGCGCTGTGAGGCGGAGTCGATAAGGACGTAGTCGGCGCATTCACGCACATGCGGCGGGCGCAAATGTTCGCACGAGCGGCGGAGTTGGTGGAGGAGGTAATGAAGAACCGCCCCGGCGGCCCCGCTGGCGGAGTGCAAGTTGGCGCAGCCGAAACCATCGAGGGAAAGGACTTCGAAGTGGTCCTTGAGAAGGGTTGTGGCTTGGTCGGGAAGGAACGCATAACCTTCATAGGCCATGCAATTCGTGAGCGCGCCGAACTCTGCGGTTTGATGGTCGGGGATGAGGAGCTCGGAGGGAGAAATACGGGAAATCTCATCCTCAAGCTGGCCCGTATCGGCGAACTCGGCGATAGTGAACTCACCGGTCGTGTGGTCCACACAGGCGAGACCGACGGTTTTTCCGTGGCGAAAAACGGCGGCGAGGTAGTTCGGGCGTTGGTCGTCGAGTAGAGTGATGTCGTCGATCGAACCGGGAGTGAGGATGCGGGCGATTTCGCGTTCGACAAGTTTTCCGGGTTTCGGCTCGGAGGTTTGCTCGGCGATTGCGACGCGTTTGCCGGCTTTGAGGAGGCGGGCGAGGTAACCTTGAGCGGCATGATAAGGCACTCCGCACATGGGAGTGCCGCCGCGTTTGGTGAGCGCGACGTTGAGGATCGGGGCGGCGGTTTTCGCATCCTCGAAAAACATCTCGTAGAAGTCCCCGAGCCGGTAGAGCAAGATCACATCCGCAGGCAGGGATTTCCGCATGGCTTGATATTGAGCCATCATCGGAGTCTGGACGGGTGCGGACATGCGGCGGAGAGTGACGGGCGATGATCCAAGAATCAAGTGCCCGCAAAAGTTGGGAAGGAAGAATGAGAGCGGATTCTTACAGCGGCGGATTTCCGGCAAGATGGCGGATGCAGAATTGGGACCAGGTTTCCAAGCGATCAAACAACGGACCATTGAGCTCGGCCAGCGGAGTGAAACCAAGATCCATAAGCGCATCCTCGCGAGAGGAAACGGCGTCGAATTTCAAATCGACCAAATGCACGATGCCGAGATGGACCTGACCAACCGCATTGGATTCGTCATTCAGCAGAGCGATGATGCGGTGTGCGTGCTCCTCCGGAAGATTCAATTCTTCCTCGATTTCACGGGTGACGGCGGCGTGGTAAGCATCCGCGCCGGTTTTTCCGCCATCCATATCCACCGGATTCACATGGCCGCCGACACCGACCGAAATCTTCGCATGCAACCGGCTTTCACCTCCGGATTTGCCCCGAGTGTAATGAAGAATCCGATCCCCACAGCGGAAAATGCAGTAGGGGATGAGTTGCTTGTGGGACGGATCTTCCTCGGCGGCGGCACGGTCCATGAAAAAGTGGCTTTGTGGATCCATCAAACGCGCGATCCCCGCCTCCAAATCCATCGTCCGGATGCCCGAAAACTCGCCGATTTCCTCAAAAAGCGCGCGCGACACCACCAACACCTGTTCTCCAGCATATTTTGACATGCGGCGGAGCATAGTGGCCGCCCCGCGTCCGCAAAGTGAATTGTGGCGGCATGTCAACAGGCAGAGGGCCAATCCGGCGGCAGACCTCAAAAAACGAGAAAATTCCCGAAAATCGTCTTGCCCACCCCGCTCTCCGCGAATAAACCTCCGCCCCACCCGAAAGGGGCGTTAGCTCAGTTGGTAGAGCACTTGCATGGCATGCAAGGGGTCAGCGGTTCGAATCCGCTACGCTCCACTTCCCTTGATTATCAAAGGGTTAAGTATTCAAAGCCTCACGAAAAGGGCTGTTTGGGAACGAAAGTGGGAACAAATCCTGAGTTGTCCAACGGTGTTTGCGGTTCCCATAAACTGGAACATGTCGGCATCGATCACGACAATCAACGTGCTACCCAACGGGCGGCGAATCGCGCGGCCTTGTAGGCAACCCAAACGCGGAGGACGATTATCACGGTGGCGGGGATGGCTCCCGGAATCTCTTCACGGCATGCTTCGGCCATCGGTGCGGTGAGGATGGCAACGGCCAGAAAGGCGATGATCGGCGCGATGATTTCAACGGCGTGTTGAAGCGGCGAACGTGAAGCGCCTTCCTCGGCGGCATCGTCAAGGAGTTCAGTTGATGCCGCCGAATCCAAGCGCGTGGTTGGTGCGGGTTGCGTGGCCTGAATGCCTGAAGCCTCTGCGGGATCGTTTGTCATGGTCTGCCGTGATTTCACCGGACGTGATAACGTGACGGCGTGGTTTTTACAATTTCCATTTCATCGGGACTGGCCTTCACCGCTCCCCAATTTTGGGGACTGGCTCCGGTTGCTTGAGCGGCCCGCGCGGATGCCAATTTGAGTTCCCCAATTTCGGGGAGCACAAAAGCTTGCTTGCCCGGCCCGGCTCGCGCGGGGTGCCAGACAAGGGTATCAGTCTGAATGATGCCCTTTTCATCGCGTGCCCGGCCCGCGCGTGTGCGGGTGGAGAATTGCGGCGATCTCTCCCGCATCTCAATTCCGCGCGTCGGGGAAAATCTGCGTGTCGTGGGAAAAGCTTTCATCGATACACTGGCGCAAGTGCTTGAACGCAATCAGCGCGTCATTGATGGCCACCGCTACCATGAAAAGGAGTTGGCCACTCAAGACGAAAATCAAGGGGATTGTGGAAAGTGTCATGCGCCCGCCTTTGCTGTTGTGCCACGGTGCGCGCCTGCTGGGGCGGGCTGTGGTTTTTCGACCAGGTGCGGAAAGCCTGTGTCATTGGACGTGGTGGCCTTGGAGCCGGTGCGGTGTGTGGTGGCGTTCATGGCGTTGACGTTCCGGGGTTGTTTGTTCAGCGCGTGAGGGTGGCGGCGTGGTTATTTCGTTCGTATCGTTCGCTCTTCAATCAGTTGGCGAAGTGTGGCCGGTGTCACGCGGCGGGAGGCTTCGCCAAGTTCGACATATTCTTTGACCAGCGTGCGCGCCGTGGGTTCGGAAACCTTCAACCGCTCCGCCACTTCGCGAATGGTGAACAATTGAAGATCTTGGACATGCTCCTTTAGGCTGGCGGCTAGTTCCTTGCCGGCGGCTTTCACCACGGCGTCGGCGATTTCTTGGGGAAGTTTCATAGCAGTGAATTGCTGGGTTGGTTTTTAGAGTGTCAGGCGCGCACGGCGGCGGCTCGGTTTATGGCGAACATCATTCCTTATCGATGGAGCGGCCAAAGCGTTTGAAATCTTCCACGATAATTCGGGCGGCCAAGTGTCCGCTTTTGGCGGCGATTAAAATGATTTCAAGCTCGTCGTTGGTAACGTTCTCCCCGCTCTTTAACTTGCGGATTGTCTCCTTAACCTGTGGCTCGCGTTCGAGCGTCTTGATGTTGGATTCCAGCAACAAGTTCATGCCGGCGGTTAAGGCATGGGCAAGGGTTTCGTTCCGGTTCATGTCGAAATGCTTCATGAGGCTTGG
>CAYRLT010000243.1:0-7838 GCA_964425095.1 uncultured Luteolibacter sp. | reverse complement strand
ATCGACCGCCTCAACGAGTCGCTTCTCGCATCCGCAAAGCAAGAGGTGGTCGCAAAGGATCCTCTGCGCGATTTGTTCGACGCCGCCAAACCCCCGGAAAGTTTTGACGCCGCCACTGCTGACGAGTTCGTGAAAAAACTGGATCAGCTGGAAAAATCGCAACTCAACGCGGAGCCGCGCCGTTGAGCATCAACCCATGGAAGTAACAAACCCATGAGCGAAGGATTTTTCAAAACAGGCACTTGTTTCTTGATCGCCACATCAAGCCTCCTGTTGACGACCTGTTATCACCCACCGCATGAACGGACACCTGAATGGGATCTAGCAAACGACGAGGAACGTCCGGATCGCCTAACCGAACAGCAGGTGTTGGCCGAGGCATTGCCGATAAGCCCCGACTCGTTTTCACCCGATCCGAGCTTGAATCCAGCGCAGGAACCACGCCTACCCGTTTTTGAAATCAAGCGGGAAACCACCATCGACAAGGATTCCTTGCTGCCACCGGGGCAATTCAATCCCGATCCCGGCATGGGAATGAACGACGACGGAAAAAACGGGAAGCTCGCCGGCAAGGACCAGAACGCCACGGGGATCGGCCGATTCTTCAAGGATGATCCTGGGTTTGAGAATGACCGATTTTTCAGCCGGGACGCGGGCGCGCCCAAAGTGTTTCCCAAATTCATTCCGAACATCCCCGATGACTTGCGATTGCCACGCACACGTTTGGAGCGGCGCGGAATCGAGGCCGAGATGGTGCAGGGCTCGGAACCGCCGGATCGTTACGAACCGAACATCAGCGAACCCCTGTTGTTGCCGAGAAAAGGGGTCCGCTACGAGGAGCACATTTCCGAGAACTGGCACGCAGGACACTACGAACATACCGACGACCCAACGAACGCAACCTCTATCGAAGATCGCTATCGAATCGCGACAGGTGTGTGGAACCGTTATCTGGATGACAGCGTTGCCGAAACCCCCTACGAAGAAAAAACACCTTATCTCTGGCACCCCTACTATCAGAGTGTGCTCAAAGGCGATGTCCCGGTCATCGGCCAAGACATTTTCGCATCGCTGACCTTGAAAAACTACAGTGAAATCGAGGTCCATGATATCCCCGTCTCCTCGGGATTAAGCACAGCGCGGCCTTCCAGTGCGGAATTTTACGGCAAGGGCGAACAAACTGTCATCAACACAAACACCAGCCTGATATTCGATCTTTTCAAGGGCGAGACAACCTTCAAACCCGTGGAGTGGTTGTTCCGCATCCAACCCGTTTTTAATACCAACTTCATCTCGGGTGATGAGGCAAACGTCGTCTCGCCGGACCCGCGCGGGCTGAATCAATCGACGTCCAATCCTCCTGACAACTCGGGAATCGATAACCCCGGAGATGTCGACGATTTCCTCGATCCTTTACTTACCGATGCCGATTCGAACCTGCGCCATACGGACGCAACCGAGCGCTTCGAAACCCGTTTTGGATTGCAGCAGTTCTTTTTTGAAACGCACTTGCTCGATCTTTCCGAGAATTACGATTTCGCGGCCCTCCGTGTCGGCACCCAGCCGTTCAACGCGGATTTCCGCGGCCATGTGTTTTATGACTCTAACTGGGGATACCGGCTTTTCGGAAATCTGAAGAAAAACCGCATCCAATACAATCTGGCGTTGTTCGATCTCTTCGAGAAAGAGTCTTTTTCTGAACTGAACACATTCGATGATCGCAACCAGAATGTTTTCATCGCCAATATCTATTATCAGGATTTCCTGACCGAAGGCTACACCGCTCAACTCAGTTTTCTAGCGAATTGGGACAATGGAAGCAGCAGCGGCCTGATCTACGACAGCGCTGGCAATATCGTCCGCCCATCACCTATCGGCACCGTGGCCCCTCACGATCTCCAGGCCTATTACCTCGGCTGGAATGGCGAAGGCCACATCGGCCGATTGAACATCAGCCACTCGCTTTACCACGTGTTCGGACAGGACGACTTGAATGGTCTTGCCGGACGCTCGGTTGACATCAGCGCGTGGATGGCGGCCATGGAAGTCTCCGTGGATACCGACTGGATGCGCCACAAATTCATCCTGTTCTATGGATCGGGTGATGACAATGCAAGCGACGACACCGCGACAGGGTGGGATGCCGTCGTGGACAATCCCAACTTCATCGGCCCCTTCAGTTATTGGCAGAGGCAGGGGATGAATCTTGGCGGCACAGCCGTCGGACTGAAGCAACGTCTGAGTCTGATTCCCGAATTAAGTTCTAACAAATTTCTCGGGCAATCGAATTTCGTCAATCCGGGCATCTTCATCGCCGGACTTGGTGAAGAATGGGAACTGACCCCCCGCGTGAAGGCTTTCGCAAACCTGAATTATCTATTGTTCATGGAAACGGACACCGTCGCCACGGCCCTCTTCACGGACGAAATCCATCGGGAAATCGGTTGGGATCTGAGCTTCGGCTTGGAATACAGACCTTTCCTCACGGACAACCTGAAACTCAATGCCGGGGTTGGCGTGCTGTTTCCAGGCGCCGGATTCAAGGACATCTACAGCAACGCCGGAACCGCCGTGGAAGGCTACACCTCCGCCAATTCCCCGGATCTTCCGGATGTCCTTTACAGCAGTTTCTTCTCCGCAACCATGACCTTCTGACCATGCTTGGATTCACCATTCATCCCATTATTTCCTGCCTGTTAGTCACTTTTGGACTGGCCATCTCGGCCTATTCCCAAAATGCGGCCCCCGCTTATGGAAGCCTGTTTGGCCCGCCTATCGCCGCAGAGGATTCGATGGCAGTCACCAATGCCCCCATCCCGAAGACTAACAAAATAGACCAATCCAAAGCGGAGGTAATGCGGAAAAGCCGTGGTTGCATCGCTTGCCATGAAAACTCGAAGGACCCACATGACAGCGAATATGTCCGCCTCGGTTGCACGGACTGCCACGGAGGCGATCCCACACCGGGCCTGACGATGCGCCAAGCGCACCCCGCTCCGCGCAACCCCGTGTTCTTTGAAAGCTCCGCGAATCCGGACTCCAGCGACGTGCTGCTCAACCACGAATCCCCGGAGTTCATCCAGTTCGTGAACCCCGGAGACCTGCGCGTGGCGAAAAAGACTTGTGGCGACTGCCATGCGGAGTCGGTCGATCACGTCAACCACAGCATGATGCGGCATGGCGCGATGCTGTGGGGTGCCGCCGCCTACAACAACGGGTCCTATCCGGTGAAGGATTCGATCTTCGGTCAGGCCTACGGTGCCAATGGCGTGCCTCTGGCTCTGCAAAGTCCGGTCAAGGTCACGCCGGAAATGCAGAAATCCATGGGCATCGTGCAGGAGATCTTTCCGCTCCCTCGTTTCAACGTCTCGCAGACGGGCAACATCTTCCGGATCTTCGAGAAAGGCGGAACCAAGCTGGGAGAAATCGGCAATCCCGATCCCTCCGAACCACCGGGCAAACCATTCCGGCGCCTCGGAGAGCGCGGCCTCGGCACGTCCTTGAGAGTCGATCCGGTCGTCATCGGTGCCCATAAGACACGCCTGCACGATCCATTGTTGGACTTCTTCGGATCTAACAACAGGCCGGGCGATTATCGTTCCAGCGGTTGCACGTCATGCCACGTCGTTTATGCGAACGACCGCTCTCCCTCGAATTCCGGATGGTATAGCGCCTATGGAAACCAAGGTTTGTCCTTCAATCCGGATCCGATGATTTCCAAGAAGGAAAAAGGCCACCCCATCGACCACAAATTCACCCGCAGCATCCCATCCAGCCAGTGCATGACCTGCCACATGCATCAGGGCAATTTGTTTGTGAATCCTTACCTTGGATACACTTGGTGGGATCAGGAATCGGATGCGGAGTTCATGTATCCGAAGGAACAAAAAAATCCCACGGACGAGGACATGGTGAAATCGTTGCGGAAGAATCCGGAAGCGGCGGCCGCTCGCGGATTGTGGGGCGATGTCAATTTTCTGGAGAAAACCGCCGAGTTGAATCCCAAGCTGAAAAACACCCAGTTTGCCGACTACCACGGTCACGGCTGGGTGTTCCGCGCGGTGTTTAAAAAAGACCGTGAAGGGAATCTGATGACCTTGAAGGACGAGAAGATTTCCCACGACGACAAAGACAAATTCAAGAAAGCCGTGCATCTCAAAGACATCCACCTCGCACTTGGAATGCAGTGTGTGGATTGCCACTTCCTCAACGATGCCCACGGCAATGGCCTGCTTCATGTCGAGCCAAGGGCGGCGACCGCCATCACCTGCGTGGATTGCCATGGAACGGTTAGTACCCACACGACCCTCGTCACCTCCGGCAAGGGCGGCACCCTTTCCAAGGATGGGAAAGTCGAGCCCGTCGATCTGCGTGAAAGCAACACCCCCTTCGGCCCTCGTTTCACTTGGAGCGCGGATGGCAAACGCTTGATGCAGCAGTCTTCGATGGAGCGGAACCTTCAGTGGGAAGTGCCGCAGACTCTCGATACGGTCACTCCCGGCTCAGATCACTACAATGTCATGAGCGCTTACGCCAAAACCTTAAGGCGTGACGGGAAAAACTGGGGCGGCGTTCCCGATGGCCCGGAAAAATGTGATCGGGAACTGGCTCACAGCAACCAGATCATGGACTGCCAGACCTGCCACACCTCATGGGCGACCAGTTGTTTCGGCTGCCACATGCCGATGGAGGCGAACGTCAAAATGGCTGCTAACAAGTTTGAAGGAACCACCTCCCGAAACTTCAGCTCCTACAATCCGCAGGTGGTGCGCGACGATGTCTTCATGCTCGGCAAGGACAGCACGGTCAAAGGAAACCGCCTCGCCGTCCTGCGTTCGTCCAGCGCCATGGTGGTCGGCTCGCAAGGGTCCAACCGCGAGTCATTCTACAGCCAGCAGCAAACCGTTTCAGCCGAAGGGTATTCCGGACAAGCCTTCAATCCCCACTTCGCACACACCACGAGCGGCGTTGGCACCACGAAAAACTGCACGGACTGCCACATCTCGGACGCCAATGACAACAACGCGATCATGACCCAGCTCCTCGGGTTCGGTACGGGCACCGTCAACTTTTTCGGTAGATTCAGCTACGTCGGAACCGATGACCACGGGCTATCGGGTGTCGCATGGACCGAGCGCACCGAGCCGCAGGCCGCGATTGGCAGCCATCTCCATCGGATCGCCTATCCGGACAACTACAACGAGCACCTTGCGAACCAATCAATCCTGAAAACCGGCTATCACCATCACGCCAAAGGCGGCGTGCCCGACCTGCAGGCGCGCGGGGAATACCTCTATGCCGCCCTTGGGAAAAAAGGCTTCGGCGCTTTCGATATCGCGAACATCGATAACAAGAATTTCTCCGAACGCATCGTCGCCACCCCGGTCTCGCCCATCGGCCATGACACATTCATCAAAACCGCCAATGCCACCTCTGTGGTCCTGCCCAGCACCCTGATCAACGACCCCAACCGCAACCGCCTGCCACAAAACGAGGAACAACCGATCGCCGCCTACCATGGCTACGCCTTCGTGACCGATCTTGAGGAAGGCTTGATCGTGGTCGATGTGGCCACCCTGCTCGACGGCAACCCCGCTAACAATTTCATCAAACGTGCCGCCACCCTCAATCCCGGTGGCAAACTGAACGGCGCACGCCATGCCTGGATGGCCGGACAGTGGCTCTACATCACCACTTCCCAAGGGCTGGCCGTGGTTGACGCCTCGAATCCGAAGTCCCCGGTTCTCGCCGGCGAATACTCAGGCTCCGCCCTGCGTGACGCACGCCAAGCTACCGTGCAGTGGCATTACTGTTTCGTCACCGATGCGGAGGGAGTGAAAGTCTTCGATGTCTCCAATCCTTCGACCCCCATGCCGATTCCCGGCGCGTCCGTTTCATTGAAACATGCCGGAGGACTATATGCTGCTAGAACCTATCTCTATGTCGCGAACGGCTCGGATGGACTGGCGATCATCGATGTGAAAAATCCTGATAAACCTCACGTCCTGAGCCATTTCACCGCCAACGGCCAACTCACGGATGTGCGCGATGTGCAGATCGGTTCGGTGAGCGCCTCGATGTATGCGCTCGTCGCCGACGGCCACAACGGCATGCGTGTGCTGCAATTGATCTCGCCTGAAAACGTCCCCGGTCACATGGGCTTCTCGCCCAAGCCCGAGCCTAAACTCATCGCCACCTATCCGACCGAAGGCGCCGCAGTCACCATCTCCCGCGGCCTCGACCGCGATCGAGCCGTGGATGAGAGCGGCAACCAGACCGTGGTCTTCGGGCGGCGCGGCTCACGCCCGTTCCATCTCGATGAAATGGCAGCCTTTTTCCGCAAACCGGTTGCCGGAACGCAAGGCCCACGCAAGGGCCCGATTTACAAAGTTTCCGATGTCAAACATGGCGAAAACGATACCCTCCTCGATACCTACGGAAAAACGCTGGAGCCTTCCATTGAATTCACCGTTCTAAAATCCGCGGAACCAGACGAACCGCCATACCGGGGCCGCTTGAGACAAAGAAGAGAACCCGAAGGACTCAAGCGGTGATCGAACCACCGCCCCACTTCTCCTTGCCATTCTCTTCCGTCATTTCCGAATCCATGCGCAAATTTCTCCTTCTCGCACCGCTCTCGTTCTGGATCCTCGGCTCCTGCAAGAAGGATGAGATCCCGACCTACAAGCTTGCCCCCGATTCCGCCATGCCTGAAGTCGGCTCCGCGCCAAATGAGTTAGATACAGCAGCCAGATCCGACAAGGTCACATGGCAAGCACCCGAAAATTGGAAACAAGAAAAACCCGGTCAGTTTATCACCGCCGCATACGCACTCCCGGGCGGTGGGCGCGTCACGGTCTCGAAGCTTGGCGGTGATGGCGGTGGCCTCACCGCGAATCTCAACCGTTGGCGTGGACAACTCGGTTTCAAACCGCTCGCCGACGACGAGGTGGCCGGCCAACCGCTCAAAATCGCCGACTCGCAAGAAGTGATGCTGCTTTTCAATCTCACCTCAGAAAACGCCACCGCCGACGCCAATGGGATCCTTGCCGGAATCCTCCCGCTTAAAACCGAAACCTGGTATTTCAAATTCTCCGGCCCTGTCGGCGTGCTCAGAAAATCCGAGGGTGTGTTTGCGGATTTCCTGCGCAGCGTCCGCATCGCAGACAACAAGGATTCCTAAGCAACATGCCGGGGATTACAATCCGCGGACGCCGTTGTAATCTTTGTAGGTGCCGGTAGCCACGGCGACCGGGCGCCACTCTCGGTTGAGGCGGCGGTGTTTATTGATGAACTGAGTGGGATCCGCCCAGTGGTTCATATCGGCGGGCACGTTGCTGCGTTGCATGCCGATGGTGATATCATACCGCATTTCGAAATGGAGGTGGGCGGGATACATTCCGAAATTGGTGCCGATCGTGCCGATTTGCTGGCCTCGCTTGATGGCTTGTCCTGACTTGACCATGATGCTGTCGAGGTGGCCGTTGAGGGTGTCGATGTATTTGATCTGGCCGGTGGCGGGATCGCGGTAGGCGTGGCGTGTGAGCACGACGTTGCCCCAACCGGTGCGGACGTTGTTGGCCAAGGTGACGATGCCATCGGCGACGGCGTAAACGGGACTTCCGAGGTCGGAGTTGCCGCCGCTGCGACCGTTCCAGTCTTCACCAAAGTGCTGGGGGGCGCGCAGGCGGAGGCCGCGCGACTTGTAGTAACCATCCGCGTTGGGTTTTCCGACGGGAAAATCAAAGCCGTCGGCCAGGTTTACCCGGGCGTCCGTGGCGAAGACATGCAGGGAAAAGCCGCAGGCAAGCACCAGCATCCATGCGGCGAATCGGGGT
>CAYRLT010000242.1:0-4171 GCA_964425095.1 uncultured Luteolibacter sp. | reverse complement strand
CCGCGGAAGAGGGGGCGGATCATGTTTTCCACCGCCTCCTTGTTGGTGGTGTCGAGCACGTAGAACCTGCCGCGGAAGAGCGAGCCATCAGCCTTGTGCACGAACCAGTCCGGGTGGTCCCTGACGATGTCGGCGATGTGCGGGTCGGTGGCGACGTGGACCCGGTGCACCCAGATGCCGGGCTTCATGCCGGCGTCGCGGACCGCCTTGAGAGCATACTGCGAGCCGCCCGGAAACTTCTTCGTGTTCCAGTTCAGGAAGTTCTCGGGGCAGCTTCCGTTGCCCTGCTGGTAGGCGTCATCGAACTGCATGTAGTCGTATCCGAAATCGGGAAGACGCTTGGCGGCAAACACCCCCAGCATCGCGTCGAGCGTTTGCTGGGTGAAGTCCCCGCGGTAGGACCACCAGGTGCAATAGCCGGTGAGCGATCCCTGCCACACCTTGTAGGTCCAGGGCTCGAAGTCTTTGTAGCCCTGGTGCTTCTGATAGAAACGGGGGCGGAAGGCCAGTCCGATGCGCCCACCCCGGCCCGTCATGCCGAAGGTGCGCTTGTTTTCCGCGCCGATCTTCGGAGCGATGCGGGTGGTCCCGTCGCCCGGCCCGGAGAGCGCCCAGTCCCAGCGACGGTCGTACACCGCGTTGTTGCGCAGGTTGCGGCTGAGGCCCACGCTATTGCGGACCAGCGGGAAGCGCTGCTGCGCGGCGGACTCGGTTTCGGTGGCAAACGCCTCCCCGCTGCCGGTGACTTCACCGCTCAGCGTGAGCGTGATGTCCTGGCCCGGCCCGGCCGGGGTGAATGTCAGGTTCTGCGTCACCTTGTCGTCCTTGCCGTCCGTCTGCTGGTCGAGCTTGACGGCCACCGCCTTGCCCGCGGCGTCGTTCGCCGTGACGGTGGCGCTCAGGATGGCGCCGCCGTGGTATTCCAGCGTCAACCGTCCCGACGCCGCGTCCCAGGCGACGGTGGCGGGGCCATTGTCCGGGGGGGCGATGCCTTGGCGGGCGGGTGCCGCGGTGGCCAGCACGAGCAGGGCCACGGCGGTTGGAAGCGGCGTGGTATGGAGCATGGTTTTCAGTGTCATTTTCCCGGGTGTCCTCAGGTGAGTCGTTGTTGTTAGGGGGCGTTGGTCCGGATCATTTCGCCGATTTCGCGCAGCGTCCTGACATCGATGTCGCGCAAGCGTCCGGCGTAGTCCGGTCCGACATTGAGGGCGAAAACATTCCCGTGTTTCACGCCTTCCTGATAGTCTTTGTATAGGTCGCCTGCCTTCTTGCAGAGGTTGTCGTGTTCGGGCAGGGAATAGAACCAGTTGGCCCCGCCCTTGTGCGGGGGCAGGATCGGATAGGTGAATTCCGCCACCAGGTAACCCCGTTCCTTTTCCACTGCATCAAACGGGCCGGGGCGGCCCATTTCGCGCATCGTCATGCGCGGGCCCATGCCCTTGTGGGGGTATCCGACGAAGGCATTGGGTTGGAATTCATGGATCCAGTCGATCGTCGGCTTGCGGTCCAGTCCGCCAACCCCCACCGCCGTATCCAGCCAGAAATACTCGATCGGGCCGTAGCGCGTCAGCAATTCCTTGAGCTGGGCCTTTTTCATTTCCGGGTCTTCGCCGCCGGCCATGTATTGCCCGTCCTTTGCTTTCGGCCACATCCAGTCGCCATCGGAGAAATACAAGGCCAGCTTGATCCCGTGCCGGTCACAGGAATCCTTGAGCTTGGCGAGCACATCGATGCCCAGCGGGCTGTTGGTCACCTTCTTGTCGGTCGTGTCGGTGTCCCACAGGCAGAATCCGTCGTGATGCTTGGTGAGAAACAGGATGTAGTTCATGCCGGCTTCCTTCGCGGTCTTGCACCACTGGTCGGTATCGCAGCCCGTCGCCTTGAAGAAGGATGCGTCCTTGCCGGTGGTCGGCGTCCATTCCTCGCCGTAAAAGGTGCTGAACGACCAGCAGATGAACATGCCGAATTTCAAGTCCTTGACTTGCTGGGCCCGGACTTCGTCGGGCAGTTTGGTCTTGTTGATCTGCTTCGCCCACTCGGCGGATTTCGCAGGGACTTTTCCGGCTGACGCGGACGGTTGGGCGGCTCCCGCACTACCGCGGAAGCGCAGGATCGTGAAGGATCCGCCGGGAAAGGTGTAGTCGGCGTTCCCATCCCGCAGGCGGAGCGCGTCGGGTTTGGTTTCCGGCACGATCCGCGCGGATTCTTCGGCGGTGTTGGTGTCGTCCGGGCGTCCGACGAGTTGCACGGCCTCCGCGGCCGGCCCGGCGGGCGTGAAGCCGTCGATGACGATGCGTGCCGGGACTGGATCTCCTGAAGCATTCAACACCTGGAGGACCAGCGTGCCGCCGTCCTCGCTGCGGGTGGCGGTGACGTCCAGCGGGGATTCGGGGCCGTCCACCCGGGCGGACACGCAGAGCGGTTGGTAATTCCGCGAGACCATTTGGGTCACATAACCGGGAGGCTGGAGCCAGACTTGCGACGGGTTGAGGAAAAGCATGCCCTGGTTCCACCCGTTGTCGTTCTGGTCGTCCGGCTGCAGGCCGTTGGCCGCGCAGAGGATCGGGATCCCGAGCTTGGAGCGCTGGAACAGGTTGAGCGCGCGGGCGTGTCCCAGGGCGCGCTTCATCGAGTGGTTGCCGGCGTTTTCTTCCAGCACACAGATGCGGTAGTTGTCCATGCCGAACCCGGCGAGCCGCCCGACGAAACGGTCGAAGGCGGTGAGGTCCGGCTCATGCGGCTTGTCGTTCCAAACATGGACGTCGAACCAGACCGTCTGGTTCCGGTCCCGGGCGAACTCGATCACCCGCCGGTAATGTTCGGCATGCTGGTCGATGGATTTATCCGGGTCCCAATGCACGCCCACGATCAGGGTGATGCCGGGATCCCGCTTCCAGATCGCCCCGGCCAGCCGCGTGAATGCCTCGTAATATGCCCCGTCAACATGCTGCTCGTTGCCGAGCTGGAGGTACTTGAGCCGGTATGGCTCGGGGTGGCCGGCCTCGGCGCGCTTGCGCCCCCATTCGGAATCGGCCGGGCCGTTGACGTATTCGACGAAGTCGGCCATGTCCTGCGCCGATTCGCCGGTGTTGAAGCAGGGCACGCAGGCGAATTGTGCCGCTTCGCAGAGGTCAATGAAATCAAGGATGCCCCAGCCGTTCGACGAATACTCGTACCAGGTGCCGCCATAGGGCGGCCGGCGGTCCCGCGGACCAACCATCTTTTTCCAGCGGTATTCGTCGGACCCGTTGACCATCGAGCCGCCGTAGCGGAGCGCCGTGAGCCCCTGCCCGAGCATCCCCTCGACGACATCCTTCCGAACCGGCAGGCCCTTGAAACGCCCCCAAGCCCCGGGTTGCAGGAAGGCGTGGCCCAGGACCACGGTCCCGGGCCGGGTGAGCGTGATGCTGAACCGGCCGGCGGTGTCCGCGGCGTCCGGCGTGAGCACGAAGTCCAGCCGCTGCCAGTCCTGTTGCGTGACGGCGAGTTCGGTGCGGGTGTGGAGTTTCGAGCCGTCGGCATTTTCCAGCGCCACCTGCAGTACGACCGGGGCGGCGTCCGCGCCGGGATCACGGCGCACCCAGACATATCCTTCGTATGGCTTGCCCGCCTGGAAACACATCCCCTGGCGGTTGAGCCCGCGGTTCTCGATGCCCACCGCTCCGGTGCCGCCGGCGAAGGTCATCCGCTGGCTTTGGCGGCCGTTGAAGGGCGCGGCGGTTTCCACCGCGAACGCACCCTCGGCCGAGCCGGTACGGAACGGTTGCCACGAACGCACATCGGAACCGGCGATCTCGCGCCGCGGTGCCCGGCAACTCACCGCCCCGGACAACCCGGCAAAGGCCGGGGTGCCCGCCGGCAGCGGCATCGCCGCCTCTTCAAAGCTCTCCCCGAAGACCATCTGGCTGTAGAGCCCGCCGTAGATCTCGTGGTTCACATCCTCGATGCACGCCCCGGTGAGGAAACGCGAAACCGGGTGAAGCACCTGGTCGGCCCGCACAGTGATCCGGGTCTCCCCGGCTTGAGCTCCTGCCATCGCGGCCACCAGCAGGGTGGTGAGGAGTATCGTAAGCAATGTTGGTTTTTTCATGGTGTTAGCACGATGCGGCGATGGTATCAAACTTGTCATTTCAGTTAGATCTTCCGGGAGTTTTGATCCTGAGGCTCTGAA
>CAYRLT010000241.1:0-4498 GCA_964425095.1 uncultured Luteolibacter sp. | reverse complement strand
TGGCGCGCGATATATCGGCCGCGCAGCCGGATTTTGACCCCAACGCCCCCGTGGCAACATGGCTTTACCATGAGCGGGTTTGGCAGCAATGGGAAGTGCCGCAGTGGAGATTATTCAGCTTAGTTTTCCACACCGATCGCCATGAATATAAGCCTCCCCATACTGCTGGCCTTTGCCTGCTTCACCACCAGCACCATGTCCGCGCCCGCGGAAGCCGACCGCACGCAATGGTTCCGTGAAGCCCGCTTTGGGATGTTCATCCACTGGGGCGTCTATGCCGTGCCCGCAGGCGAGTGGGAGGGCCAGACCATCAAGGGTATCGGCGAGTGGATCATGCGCTTCCGCAAGATTCCCGTGGAAAAATACAAATCCTACGCGCCGGAATTCACCGCCGCGAAATACGATCCGGAACAGTGGGCCAAGCTCGCCGAACGCGCGGGCATGAAGTATGTGGTCATTACCTCGAAACATCACGATGGCTTCGCGCTCTATGATTCCGCCGTCACCGATTGGGACGTGATGGCCTCCGGTGCAAAGCGTGACCTGCTCGACCCGCTGGCTAAGGCGGTGCGCGCACGTGGCATGAAGTTCGGCCTCTACTACTCGCAATCCCAGGATTGGGCTCACCCCGGCGGTGCCACCAGCGGCGAGATCGGCAAGATATGGGATCCCGCACAGAAAGGCGACTACGACCAGTATCTGAAAACCATCGCGCTGCCGCAGGCTAAGGAAATCATCGACCGCTACGATCCCGCCATCCTGTGGTGGGACACGCCGCAGCAGATGACGCCGGAACGCGTTGCTCCCTTTGCAGAACTGATGGCGAAGCACCCGCACATCATCAATAACAACCGCCTCGGCGATGGCTTCAGGGGAGACACGATGACGCCCGAGCAACACATCCCTCCGCGCGGGTTTCCCGGCAAGATGTTCGAGGTCTGCATGACGATGAACGACACTTGGGGCTACAAGAAGAACGACCAGAACTGGAAAAGTTCCAAACGGCTCATTCAGATGCTCTCCGACATCGCCAGTAAGGGCGGCAACCTGCTGCTCAACATCGGTCCGTGCGCCGATGGCTCGATACCGCAGGAAAGCCTCGACCGCCTCGAAGCCATCGGCCGCTGGATGGAGGTGAACAACCAGGCCATCCACGCTACCGAGGCCAGCCCGTTCCCGCGCCGCCTGCCATGGGGCCGAGTGACGCAGAAGGCAGGCGAAAAGGGCGGCACTACGCTTTACTTGCACGTCTGGGATTGGCCGACTAACGGAAAAATTCTCCTAACCACTTTGAAAGAAATCCCCGCTTCCGGCTGGATGCTCGAAGGCGGCGCCACTGTCACCGCGGAGCGCACGGCCGACGGCATCGTCATACAACTTCCCGGCAAAACCACCGATCCCGATGTCTCGGTGGTCCGTCTTGAATTCCCTGGCGCACTCACCATCACGCAGGAAGCCTGCAACACCCCGGCCGCAGATGGAACCCTGAGCATGCCCGCGCTCGATGCCGATCCGCACGGCGCGGTCGGTGGCAATCTCCGTGTTGAAGGCTCGGGCGCGGATGCTTACCTAACCGATTGGAAGCAACAGGACTACCGCGTTGAATACCGTGTAAAAACCGGCAAGACCGCCAAGTGGAACGTCACGGCTGAAATCGCCGCCGCGGAACCAAGCAAGCTCGTTCTAACATCCGGAACCAGTTCCCACACCATCGACATCCCTGCCACCGGCGGTGACCGCACTTGGAAAACCATCCCGCTCGGCACCATCGACCTGCCTGCGGAGGAAGCCGTGCTCACGCTCAAACCGGATCCCGGCCAATGGAAGCCGATCCACCTGCGCAAACTCACGCTTCAACCGTAAGTCTCAGAGTAAAAGTCATCATCGCTTTCACTCATCTAACTCTACAAATTCCTGTAGTTCATCCATCCATTCCATGATTAAACGCATGCTTCCCTGCTTATTTGGGTTTTGCCTCTTATCGGTGCTGAGGGTTTCCGCAGCGCCACACACCCTGTCCCAGCCCGGTGTTACCCGTGAGTTGTGGGGAAAAATGTCCGACGGCCGCGAGGTCGCTCTTTTCACCCTCACGAATGCCAAAGGCCTGCGTGCCCGCGTCACGGAATATGGTGCCATCCTTGTTTCCATGGAAACCCCGGATCGCAAGGGCAAGTCAGCCGATGTGACCCACGGCTACGACACTCTCGACGGATGGTTGACCAATACATCCTACTTTGGTGCTACGGTCGGCCGTTTTGCCAACCGCATCGCGCATGGCAAATTCACTCTCGACGGCAAGCCATACCAACTCGCCACCAACAACTCTCCTGGCGGTATTCCCTGCCACCTTCACGGCGGCAAGATCGGCTTTGACAAGGTTTTCTGGTCCGGCATCGCCACCAGCGATGGCGTCGAACTGACCTATCTTTCCAAAGATGGCGAAGAGGGATATCCTGGTAATCTCAACATCAAAGTCACCTACCGACTGACCGAAAATAACGAGTTGATCTGGAAAGCTACAGCCACCACCGACGCGCCCACGGTCATCAACATGGCCCATCATAGCTATTGGAACCTGAGCGGCGATTCTTCGGTTTCGATCAACCACCACGAATTGATGTTAGCAGCGGATCACTATCTTCCCACGGATGCCGGGCTCATCCCGACGGGTGCGATCGCTTCGGTCCGCGGCACTCCGATGGATTTCACCACACCCACCACCATTGGAAAACGCGTGGGTGATGATTTTGAAGCCCTCAAGTTCGGCGGTGGCTACGATCACGCCTGGGTGCTCCGCAAGGGCGGCGATTCCACTCTCAGGACAGCCGCGCGCCTGAAGGACCCCGTCAGCGGCCGGGTGATGGAGATTCTGACCGATCAACCCGCGATTCAATTCTATGGTGGTAACTTTCTCGATGGCAAAGTCACTGGCAAAGGCGGCGTGAACTATGCGTTCCGCACCGCCCTGTGTCTGGAAACCGAAAACTTCCCCGACGCGCCCAACAAGCGCGGATTTCCCAGTGCTGTCTTGCGGCCCGGCGAAACATACACCCACACTATGATTCACCGCTTCCACGCGGAGTGAGATCCCGGGCGAAATCCAGTTACTTATGAAAGAGACATTCGAATATGAATGAAATACATAAGTTGGTGATCGCAGTGGGGGTTCTGCTTGGCATTCAAGGAACAGTGGTTGGAGCGGAGACCAAGGAGGCAAACCCGAGGAGGGCACATGGGACAACGCCAAGGCACCCGCGGGCACTGTTTCCATGTTCGCCGACTACTGGAACAACAACGACCCGCAACTGCTGGTCAGCAGTTCCCACGCCACCCAGTTCAATCTCGAAATGCCTTGGGGTCTCGGTTTGATTGCCAGCCACGGCGGAAAATTCCATGTGCTGACCCAGCAGCAGCGCAATGAATTCGCGCGCTTCCTCGGCGGTGCCATGTTCACTGGCGATCCCAAGAAACTCGGCGAGTGGATCGACACCACCAAGGCCCCAACCCTCACGACCGGCAAATCCTCGCGCGTCTGGCATGCTGCCGGCAACTGCCTGGTCGGCGATGCCAAAGGCACCGGAGAATCCATGACCATCACCGCGCTCAGTTCTGGATTCCGCCAGATGGTCGGCTATGTCGTGCCCACTTGGTATGGCAACAACGGCTGGGGATCGCTCAAACTTTGGCAGCAAAGCCGCGGCGGACTCAATCTATCAGAATTTTTCTATCTGAATCTCCAGAGCCTCATCGACGAAACTATCACCCGCTTCCCCGGTGCGATAGATGTCGACTTCAACAGCGACGACATCGAGGGCGGCCTGAAAACCGACCGGGAATTCATCAAAGGACTCAACGCCCTGATGCCTAAACTCAAGATCGAACAAAAGGACCAGAAGGATCTGCTCGGCCTGATCCACGACCGTGATGTCATTGCCTTCTGGGGTGATCCGCTGGGGGACGCGCGTTTCGATCCCAAGGCCCTGCCGCATCCGGTCACTTCGCTGTGGAAAAAGAAAGGGGATGTGTTGACGCTAAACCTAAAGGCCAACGCCGACTTCGAGGGAGCCTATCCGCTGTGGCTGCCCGTATGCGTCCACCATCCTAAGCTCGACATTCCAGAAAATGCCAAGGTGGACGCACTTGCCGCCGACGACTTCCTCCTCATCCGCAAGCTCACCCTGAAGAAAGGCGAAACCATCGCACTCACCTTGACGGGATCCTGACTTTCTTGCAGGGAGTGGCTGGTGGTTTTGGCGATTCGAATTGAACTTTAGGCTTGCCATGAATCACGCTGATCCATGGACTTTGAGTCATCTCCGATCCGTCATCAGTAAGATTCAGGGAGGACTCCTGTGGGTGCTCCGGATGGTGGATTGAATTTTTTTGGGACAATCGAGAATCTAGTGGGTAATACCGTTTTTGGCGATCGAATTGATGATCTCGTTTAGGAAAGTTGCCCGCAAGGTTCCGCTGCGAGAATGGGCCCCTTTAAAGCTCG
>CAYRLT010000240.1:0-2517 GCA_964425095.1 uncultured Luteolibacter sp. | reverse complement strand
CACTAGAGCCACTCAGCGGACACAGCGTTTCATACGCTGGGTGCGGGTCTGGATCTACAAACAGGCTCCCTGGGGTGACTCCATCGCCCGTCTGAAGAAAGTCTGGGGCGGGATCTATTCATAGTTTTCCACACCGATCCCTACCAGCTTACCACCATGCGACTTTTCATCCAGATCCCCTGCCTCAACGAGGAAGAAACCCTTCCTCAGACCTTGGCCGACCTACCACGGGAAATACCTGGGTTCGAGTCTGTCGAGTTTCTCGTCATCGATGACGGCAGCACGGATCGCACCAGCGAGGTGGCCCGCGAGTGCGGCGCAGATCATGTGCTCCGCCTGGGCAGCAACAGGGGCCTGGCCACCGCCTTCCGCCGCGGCGTGGATTACGCGCTGGCCCACGGGGCGGATGTCATCGTCAATACCGACGGTGACAACCAATACTGTGGAGCGGACATCCCGAAGCTCGTCCAACCTTTGCTCGATGATAAAGCCGACATCGTCGTCGGCTGCCGTCCGATCATTGATCATCCGGAGTTCGGCTGGATCAAAATAGTCCTGCAACTGGCTGGCAGCTGGGTTCTGCGCATGATTTCGAAGACCACCGTGCGCGACGCTCCATCAGGCTTCCGTGCTTTCTCCCGTGAGGCTTGCATGAGAATTTTCCTCTACACCAGATTCTCCTACTGCATGGAGACACTCATTCAGGCTGGCAACAACGGGCTGAGGGTTTCCTCGGTGGACATCCGTGTGAATCCTAAGACCCGTGACTCGCGCCTGTTCAAGTCGGTTCCCCAATACGTGTGGAAAACGGGCTCAACGATGGTTTCAATGTTTATCCTTTACCGTCCAAGCCGCCTGTTCTTCAGCATGGCGGGAATTCTTTTCGCATCCGCACTCGCTCTCGGTCTGCGCTTCGTCTATTTGGTCTATGGGATTGCAGACCCGGCTCCCGGCCGCACCTACCTGCCTTCAGTGATCGCCGTTGCGATCCTCGCGCTTTCTGGCTTCCTGATGGCCGCGGTGGGGATTCTCGCGGAATTGAGCCGCAGCCAACGGCGGCTCACCGAAGAAACCCTCTATCAGGTCAGACTGGCCAGCCGCCGGAATGACCGGACGGAACCTCTCTCATAGCTGAAGCCACAGATCAAGGCCACCTCACCCCTCTCCTCAAGCGAAACCGCGACCACCCCATGAACCAGAACCATCCAACGGCCGCATTCCACCTATTCAAGGCCGGGCTGCTATATCTCACCGGCATCGTCTTGTCCGGCTGGTTTTTCTCCCAATTCCGCCTCTATGCATGGATGGGGCCAGCAGGGGTTCTGCTGGCGGCATCGAGTGTGGCGGTCCTGATCCGCGACTTTCGGAAATCCCCGGCTCTGGAGCGGAAGGAACTGCTGGCCGATCTCCTCTTCCCACCGTTTCTGATTCTGTTGGTTCTGATCATTCTCGCCGGTAGTCTTTACCTTCCCACCGCCCTAGATTCGCTGAGCTATCGTATTCCCCGCATGCTTTACTGGATTCAGGAGGACGGCTTCACGATGATCGACACTCCCGACGGACGACTCAACCTCATGTCACCCGTCTGGGAATTCGCAAGCACCCCGCTTTATCTCGCGGGAGGCTTCAGCACGCTGTGGATTGGGAGCGCTGTTGCCTGGGTGATTTTGTATCTCGCCTTCGTTGAAATCTCTAGCAATCTGGGACTTGCCCCGGTACCGGCACGCTGGCTCGCATTGCTTCCCGCTTCGTCGATCGGTTTCGCCCTTCAGGCACCCAGCACGATGAATGACGGATGGTCCGCCGCACTGATCGCGGTTTCGATCTGCTACATTCTCAGAGTCGAGCGGCATCCGCGATTCGCGGATGTCGTGGGCAGCGGTCTAGCCCTCTCACTGGCGGCGGGAGCCAAACCCCATTTCGCAGTACTAGCGCTTCCCTGGCTTCTGTGGTTTTTTCTTTCAAAATCGCGCCCGTTCCGGGTCATTGTGTGGAAATGGGCCGCCCCGCTCGCCTTGCTGGCCTTGGTTTGTTCCCCATTGCCGATCTTCGTCGCCAATCACCGGTTCTACGGTAGCTTCATGGGGCCTGCCGCGGATGGGGGCTTCGGGTTCGGGGGATTGTGGGTAAACCTCGGTTTGGGGTTCGTGCTGCTGCTCTGGCAGATCATCCAGCCACCCATCAACCCATTCGCCCGCAGCATGGAGGCAGCCTCCGAAAAATGGATTGGAAATTCAGGAATTCACGAGATTGCTCCGAGATTTGGCCTCCATCCCCGGGAACTGGAAATCGTGGATGCCGCTTCCATCGGCCTCGTGGCCGCCGTGCTTCTTGGAATCGGTTTCTGGATCGTTCTGCGGAAACGTCCGCAAGGCGTCATCTGGACGAGATATTCCGCCTTTGCCGCGCTTTTCGGCATTCTGGTCGCAGTAAGTCAAGTGGTTCCAGGGACGATCGGACGTCAGTAGCTATGACTTCTTGAGAAACAGCCCAAGATAGGCCGCGATCCTCGCACCC
>CAYRLT010000239.1:0-6784 GCA_964425095.1 uncultured Luteolibacter sp. | reverse complement strand
CTCCGGGAGTGAGCGAATCGTTGCCCAGGATGAACGAGGCCACCGCCGTGCCATGGCCGTTTTGCAGCGAAAGATCCGCAGGCAGATCCACCAAGTTGAAGGTCCGAATGGCCCCTGAAAATGCCGAGTGGGAGGTGACGCCCGTATCTAAAATCGCAATCCGCACACCCTTGCCCCAAGCCGAGTTATCCCCGCTGATTCCCAGCCATTTGAGCAAGTGGTTGCCCAAGGCGACCGCTCCCGATTGCACGCCGCCTTGTGGAAGATCCGGAACATTCACCGGGAAAACGAATGATTGTTCTTCGCTGCCATCCAGTAGGGCGAGGAGATCGCCATAATCGGAAAACCCGACACGCAGTGCGTTGAGCGCATCCAAGCGGCCCATCAGGCGGATGCGATCTCCCGCTCGCTCAAGAAAGCGGTTCAATGCCGCCTGGTCTTTGAAAACAAGCACTCGCTGGTTTTCAAGAGCTCCAGCATTAGCGGCCTTGTCATCGTTCGAGTTTCCCGGGTTTCGCTCGCCCCGCCGGAATTTCGGCATTTCCTCATCCATCATCAAGGTCTTGCGGGGAGGTTCCGGAATTCCGGCAGAGGGCGCGCGTGGCGCTTTGCGTGGCACGGCCGTCGTCGCCAGCCAATATCCGAGCATCGCGACCAGCGCGAAACTCAGAATCAACCATAAGCCACGGAATTTCATGTCCCAGAATAAACTCCGGGACATCAGAAAAGTCACGGACGATGATTTCAGGTAGCCATCGCCCTCGCGATCCTTCATCAACGCCGCGCATGCATCCCACGCCAAACGCAAACCCAACTCACCCCCGGCAGGACACTTGCCGCAGCGGCCGCTGGTTTCTTGTGATGCTGGGACTCTCGGTCGCTTTGATTGGCGCGTTGTTCGTCGCATTGCTCGGGCGCAGCTACCTGCGTGCCCGCGAAATGCGCAGCTGGCCGGAAATGTCCTGCGTGATCATCACCTCGGAGATTGAGGAACGCCTCCATGATTCCCAATCTCCGCGGGAATACCGTCATGACCTGAGCTTCGGCTACGAATGGCAGGGCGAACCGCTGACTGGCGACCACGTGACTTTGCGCGGCAGCGGGTGGTCGTCAAAACGTGAAAAAAGCGAAAATCAGATGCGCCAATACCCAGCTGGCCTGACCACCACCTGCCGCGTCAATCCCGCTCATCCCGAATTCGCCGTCTTGAAACCGGACTCGCTGGCTCCGGGATACTCGATCTGGTTTCCCGGCCTATTCGTCATCGGCGGACTCGGGATCGCGTTTAGAGCGCTGATCCCGGGAAAACCCCGCGAATCCTCCCGGAGCTAACATCTATCAACAAACGCGGACGGTTTCCACGCCCAGCAGGCGGCCAAGCTTTCCGATCTTGTCGGCAAGATGTCCGACTCCTACCGCGCAATGGTGCGCCGGCCCTTGGGCGTTCCAGTCATTCACGAATCGCCGTGCGCCGATGGGAAATTTGTAGCGGCTATTGGTATTGCCGATTTCGAGCACCGGACCGGGAACGGATTCTCCTTCTGCGACCAGGAGCTTGAGGCGGCCGCCCTCGGCCTCGATGACGGAAAGCAAGGTGACCGGGCCGTGTTTTACCGACATCTCAACAGACAAGCCGCGACCGACTTTGCCATGATAGACTTTCAGCGGACGCACCTTCGTCTTGCCCTGCGCGATGGCGATGTGCCCGGGCCCGTCATGCCCCATGAGCACGATGTCCTCGTTCCAATCCATCGCATAATACTCAGTGAACGATCCGCCAGCACCGAAGCTATCCATGATTTTCATGGCTTGCGCGTTTTTGATCTCATACTCGCCGGCCACCGGAATGCCACGGGCTGTTAGTAGCGAGTTTCCGAGAATGATCGAGCTGATGGCGTCTTCATTATCCGCATTGCCGGTTCCCATGTAATAATAGGCCAACGAGCCGAGATCGTGTTCCGCCACCAAGCGATCGAGCGCGACGGACGTGCGGGCGGAACGTTCCAACTCCATTTGTGAACAATCGTCTTGCACATCAAACTCCTCGCAGAAAAGCGCGACGCGATCCGCAATCTCGGCATCATTCACATCGCGCCGCATGGCTGCCAATTCATCCACCTCGATGATTTCCATGTGCCCGCCAAAGGTGGCGCACTGAAGGGTGGTGTCCGAATAAATGTCGAGCATGCCATTGTAATAATGCCCCATCAGGCCGAGTCGGTTGTGAGACATCACATGCGCGACGCGTGCGGCATCGGTCCAAGCATCCACCTCATTCCAGCACTCGGGATCTTCGCGCAACATGCCGGTGATTTGCTCGAAGGGAATCCCCGCACGCTTGAAAACATTCGCGATCTCCGGCACCGGACAGGCAGAACAATACGCAAGCCATTCCCCGGTCATGGTCGTGCGGTCGCCCATCTGATTGAAGGATTCGTAGTCGATTGCTGCTTCAGGCGCGAGATTCAGGATGATGACCGGCACCTTCGCCCGGCGCACGACTGGCAGCACCGTGGAGGACAGGGCATAGGTGGTGACGTGCAGAAAAATGATGTCCACATCCTCACGGCGGAAGCGATGGCCCGCGTCCATCGCCTTTTTCGGCGTGTCAATCAGCCCGAGGTTCACGATTTCCACCCCCGGGCGTTCGAGCTTGGCATGAACCTCGCCCAAATACCCTTCAAGCCGTTCCTTTAAGCCTCCGAACTGCGGCCAATACGTGTCCAAGCCGATACCAAAAAGCCCTACGCGAACCGGAGTGTTTGCCATGGGCGGAAACTATCCGGTGCCCAGTACTTTGAAAATAGCTTTCGTGATCTTTTTTAGGCGGAAAATCCGCTGCCGATCCTCAGATATTGTGCTCTTCGCCGGGAAGCGGGACGATCACCTGTGTGTCCGGCAGACGCCGCTGGATTTCCGCGCGAAACCACTCGACCGCGCCATCGTCACCGTGAACAAGGAACGCTTTTTTGGGTCGTACTTTCACGATGTAATCGGCGATAGCATCCCGTGTGGAGTGACCGCTGAAATCAAAGATCCGCGTTTCACAGTTGAGCTTCACCGGTGGATAAGCCGGATCTAGCAAAACGCTGTCGCCCGGCTTCGCCACCCGGATCTTGCCACCCGGAGTCTCGGGATCGGCATAGCCCACGAAAAACAAGCCGTGCCGCGCGTTTTCTAAAACACCTTGGCGGGCAAAAATGTTAGACACGGTTTTTTCGGACATCATGCCGCTGGACAACGCATAAATGCATCCGGAGGCGAACGGAATCGGCCCCTTGCGTTTTTTTCCGCTGCCCTCGATCGCCATGTCCTTGAGAAACCGGAAACCCGGCAGGTGACGGCGGGAAACCTCGCAAAACCGGTCATACACATGAGTCATCTTGGTGCTTAGCCCGCCGATATAC
The DNA here is from genome assembly GCA_964425095.1 of uncultured Luteolibacter sp. GTDB lineage: Bacteria > Verrucomicrobiota > Verrucomicrobiia > Verrucomicrobiales > Akkermansiaceae > Luteolibacter. The sequence goes on along the minus strand of CAYRLT010000239.1, from coordinate 3,377 downwards.
ACCGGCGTGTGTTTCGGGATAAGCCCCTCGGTCTTGAAGCGGTGAAGCATCGCCAGAACCTCCTGGGTTTTGCCCATTGCAAACACCGGCACCAGCACCGAACCCTTGCGCTCCAACACACCTTGGATGGCTGTCGCAAAGGCGTTTTCCTCGGTGGTCCGATCATAGCCCGGCGCGCGCGCCTGCTCGCCACGAGTGGTTTCCACGATCAACGCATCTACCGTTTCCTCGGGAAATACCGCACCTTTTTGAATCGTGCTGTGCTCGAAATTCACATCGCCGGTGTACATCACCCGCTTGCCCTCAGCATGGATCGTCACCCCCACCGAGCCGAGAATGTGGCCCGCGTCATGAAACGTCGCGCGCATCGTTCCTTCGCGGTCGAGGTCAAATGGGCGCTCAATCCCGCGCGCCTCGAATCCCTCGGTGATTCCATCCAGTTCGCGATGTTCGAAAAGTGGATACTCGGTGATGCCATGCTCGATGCGCTTGGATTGCATTACATTCACCGAATTATGCAGCATCGCGGATGCCAATTCCGCCGTCTCGGGCGTGAGGAAAACCTTCGCCTGCGCCTGTTGCTGGAGAAAAACCGGCAGCGTCCCCACGTGGTCAAGATGCGAGTGGGTGATCACGATGGAGTCCACACTGCCAGCCTCGAGAAACTCGTAATGCGGAATCGCCTCACTACCCTCATGTTTCGGGTGCATTCCGGCGTCCAAGACCACACGGGCGGTCCGGGTTTCAAGCAAATAGGAATTAGCGCCGATTCCGGCGTGGCGACAGAGACTTTTGAATATCATACAGTGGGGAGGGCGAAGCAGCGGGCGCGAACATGGCGACGCACTGCGGACCTGTCAACCCACCCCGCAAACCCTTGGGATTGACCGGATTCTCCGGGGCGCTACCGTCAACTCCTGCCTAACAATATGCCACCACCCATTCAACTCGCCATCATCGGCGGCGGCCCGGCCGGACTTCGTGCCGCCGAGATCGCCGCTTCGGCTGGGCTGCAGGTGACCTTATTTGACGCCAAACCCTCGGTCGGCCGGAAATTTCTCGTCGCTGGCAAGGGAGGGCTGAATCTTACCCACGGCGAGGATTTCGAGAAATTCATCACCCGCTACTCAGGCCCGGACCAAGCCGCCGGAACCTGGAATGACCTGCTTGCGGGCTTCGACGCGCCCGCACTCCGGGCCTGGGCCGCAGAACTGGGGGTCGAAACCTTCCAAGCCACCAGCGGCCGCGTTTACCCAAAAGCGCTCAAAGCAGCTCCGCTCCTCCGCCGGTGGATCGATCGCATCAAATCCCGCGGCGGGTGTTTCGAAATGAATCACCTGTGGACCGGCCTCACTCCCGGATCTCCGCATCGACTGGAATTCGCCAATGGCGTTTCGGTCGAGGCGGATGCGGTGATCTTCGCGCTCGGCGGAGGCTCATGGCCGAAAACCGGTTCCGATGGGATCTGGACGCGCGGTTTCACCTCACTCGGCATCGACTGCCACCCACTCGTCCCGGCAAATTGCGGTTGGAACCACTCATGGTCGCCTGAAGTGCTCGCCGCCGCGGAAGGCCAACCGCTCAAAAATATCAGCGTCAGGGCAGGGGAGCACAGCGCCATCGGCGAGTTGCTCATCACCCAATACGGCATCGAAGGCGGCGCGATCTATCAACTTGGCGCGGCTCTCCGCAACATGTTGGAGCCGACCATCGCCATCGATTTCAAACCCACCTTCAGCCACTCGCAGCTCGTCACCAAAATGGAGTCGGTCCGCCGCGATTTCCTCGACGCCGCTCGCGTCCGATGGCGACTCAGTCCCGCCGCCCACGCGATTCTCGCTCGCAAACCTTGGACCGACGCCGATTCGCTCGCTCGCGAGGTCAAACATTGCGTCATCCCGCTGGTCGGCCCTCGCCCCATCGAAGAAGCGATTTCCTCTGCTGGCGGGGTGTGTTGGAACGCACTCGATTCCTCGCTCATGGTGAAACAATTTCCCGGTATCTTGGTGGCCGGCGAGATGATCGATTGGGAGGCACCGACCGGTGGCTACCTCATGCAAGGATGTTTCGCCACCGGCACACGCGCCGGAAATTCCGCCATCGCATGGCTGAAAATGAAACAGCAAAGTCCCTCCGGAGCGGCGGAACATGTCCGTCGATGTCCATGAAAAAGCCAATGAGGGGAGGAATCCGCTTTCTATGGTCTCCCCATGGTCAGGGCGAACGCGTTTCGCCCCTCCGGAGCGGCGGAAGATGTCCGCCGATGCCCATGAAAAAGCCAATGAAGTGAGTGAAGCGCTTTCCATTGTCCCTCCATGGACAGGGCGATCATGCATCGCCCCTCCGGAGCGGCGGAACATGTCCGCCGATGTCCATGAAAAAGCCAATGAGGGGAGGGATCCGCTTTCCATGGTCCCCACATGGTCAGGGCGATCATGCATCGCCCCTCCTTGTGCCAAAGAGACACGTCCCATGATAAGGTAATAATCTCTAACGATAATCAAAAGAATTGAGATTGATCTCAACCCGAGGCCGGAGTCTTGCGCTCGGCTTGCGGTAGCAAGACATCGAATTTCCTGCCGGTAAGATTCGAGCTGATATCAGAGGGGAAATCACTCTCATGAATCCGGAGTTTAACGATTTTTTTGCCGGGTGTCTTCGGATCGTCCGCGATGCTATCCACCAGTCCGGTCGTGACATAACCGGCTTTTGCAGTGCGAATCGGAAGGCTGCCGGAAGCGGAAATCTCGCTGATAAACTCCGCAGGCACCGAAACCGGAATCATGTAAGACTCCTCATCGCCAATCGTGAAAACATGAGTTGCGTAGCTAACCGGCTTGCCAACTTCTAGCAGAACTTCCGAAACCAGACCATCCGTCGGAGCACGGAAAAACCGGCTCTCATATTGCTGCTTCCAATATTCGAATTGAATCCGCTCAATCTTCTTCTGTTCCAACTGCGCCTCATAGTTGCCTCGGAAAAACTTCTCCATGCCGGTCGCCCATTCAAGACGGGACTTGTCCACCCTGCGTTTGCGCAACGCTTCCTCGGTCTCCTCGCGCGTCGCTGTCCACGCATCGGCCTGGCCTTCCAGCGCCTTGATTTTCGAACTGTTCTCGATCGTCAGGCGGGCCAGATCGAGTTGAAGCTTGGTAGGCGCGAGTTCGGTGTGCCCGAGGATCTGCCCCTTTTTCACTGGATCACCCACCTTCACAAATACTTCCATCAGGACCCCCGGCGATCGGTGTGGAAAACTAAGCTGAATAATCTCCACTGCGGCACTTCCCATTGCTGCCAAACCCGCTCATGGTAAAGCCATGTTGCCACGGGGGCGTTGGGGTCAAAATCCGGCTGCGCGGCCGATATATCGCGCGCCA
>CAYRLT010000238.1:0-6026 GCA_964425095.1 uncultured Luteolibacter sp. | reverse complement strand
TGGCCCCCGCCAATTTGGAAAGCCACTACCGCGAAGTGGAACTCCCAAAAGCAAAAACCCTCAAAAAAGCACTCATCCACAAGGAGATGCTCGATTGCGATGTCTTCATCAACGTCCCGGTCCTCAAACATCATGGCGGCGCCAAACTCTCACTCTGCATGAAAAACCTCATGGGCGTCGTTTGGGATCGGCGCTTCTTCCATAACAATGGACTCGATCAATGCATCGCCGATATGTGCTTCGCCCCACGTGTGCCGGATTTGAACATCATCGATGCCTACCGCATCCTCCGTAAAAACGGCCCTCAAGGCCGTGCCAAGGAAGATGGCGAACTCGCCCAATATCAAATGCTCGGCACCGATATGGTCGCACTCGATGCCGCCGCCGCAAAACTCTACGGCATGGAACCCGCCAACCTCGGATTCATCAAAATCGCCGGCGAAATGGGCGCCGGCAAGGCCGACCTCTCGAAGGTCAACATCAAGCGGATCACACTCGAAGCATGAACGCTGCGCTTTACCGGCGCGTGAAAATCACCGTTGGAGCGCTCACCCTTGGCTTCTGCGCACTGGCATTCGCAGACATCGGGAACTGGGTCTCCGCTCCAGTCGCAAGGGCCGCATTATGGCCGCAGTTCATCCCATCGTTGCTAAATATACTCAGCGGGTTCGCCTGGATCTCCGCAGGCTGCATCGCGGTGATTATCCTGACACTTATGTTAGGGCGTGTGTATTGCGCCATGCTTTGTCCGCTTGGAGTGCTCATGGATTTCGCCGCATGGCTCGCAAGACGCACGGGAAAACGCCGGAAACTACCTCACCAACCGGCCCGGACTTGGCTGAGAATTCTGATAGTGCTGCTCAGCGCCATCGGATTGTTAGTGGGAACCGCATTGCCGCTCGCCCTGCTGGATCCCTACAGCCTGTTTGGAAAAATCACCGCCGCCACCCTGCGCCCACTTCTGGGGATGATCAACCATTGGATTGCCGCCACCGGCGCAATCAATCCAGTGGATATTTCACCAGTCGCGTGGACATCCGCCATCATGGCATTTGGATTATTAGTTCCAGTAATCCTCATCGCGGTCTTTCGCGGCCGCTTGTGGTGCAACACCGTTTGCCCGGTCGGCGCAGTGCTCGGATTCTTCTCAAAATATGCACTTTTCCGCCTAAAAATCGCCAATTCCGCCTGCGTCGCGTGCTCGATGTGCGAACGCGTCTGCCCGGCCCAGTGCATCGATTTCAAGAACCACAAAATCGATCATTCCCGCTGCATCATGTGCCTCGATTGTGTGACATCCTGCAAACGCAGCGGAATTTCCCTGAGCCGGAACCCATCCAAAAAATCACCTGCAATCCAACCAAAGACCACCCCCAAAACAAATTCCCAACCTTCAACAAACCGACGTACATTTCTAACATCCGCCCTCGCAATTCCCGTCGCAGCTCTGGCTTCAAGTAACAATCTCCTGAATCTCCCTGTCGAACTAACCCAACACAACAAACGCGCCGTGCTGCCACCCGGTGCCCAATCGCTCGCCCATTTTCAAAGCCGCTGCACCGCCTGCCACTTGTGCGTGACGAATTGCCCGGACCAAGTCCTCCGCCCTTCCATCACCCAGCACGGCCTCGCCGGATTCCTCCAGCCCTATCAGGATTTCACCGTGGCGTTCTGCTCCTACAACTGCTCGAACTGCTCGCAAATCTGCCCCACCGGAGCCATCCGCCCAATCACCATCGAAGAACGCCGACTCGTCCGCACCGGAACCGCCGAGTTTTTCCAAGACCGCTGCGTCGTGAAAACCAAGGGCACCTCCTGCGGTGCCTGCTCGGAACATTGCCCCACCCAAGCCGTCCACATGGTGCCATGGAAAAATGGCATCACCATCCCGGAAATCGATCCCGACCTCTGCATCGGCTGCGGCGGATGCGAATTCATCTGCCCCGTCCGCCCGGACAAGGCAATCATCGTCAACGGACTCGCCACCCACGAACGCGCGAAAAAAATCGTGCTCGGCCAAGAAAATACCATCCGCAAAATCGAGGAGGATTTTCCGTTCTGAAAACTTGCACCCGCTCCTGCCCGGTTCCAAGCTCCGCGAGACCATGGATCTTCAAACGACCGCTCAGAAAAACCGCTCACATGTCGAAGCCATCTTACGCGATTGCGGCAGCGTGCTCGTCGCCTGCTCAGGCGGCGTAGACAGCGTGCTCTTAGCCGCCGTAGCCGCAAAGGTCCTCGGTGAAAAAGCCGTCGCCGCCACCGCCGTCTCACCCAGCCTCGCCTCCGGCGAACTCGAAGACGCACGCGCCGCAGCCCAAGCCGCCGGAATCCGCCACATCGAGGTGCCCACAAACGAAATCGATAATCCCGCTTACACCGCCAACGCCCCCGACCGTTGCTTTCATTGCAAAGACACCGCCTACGGCACGTTCTCCACCCTCGCCGCCCACGAAGGAATCGCCGTAGTCATCGATGGCACCAACGCCGATGACAACGGCGACTTCCGCCCCGGCCGCCGCGCCGCCAAAGAACACGCCGTCCGCAGCCCTCTCGCCGAGGCCGGCATGACCAAACAGCAAATCCGCGACTGGGCCCGCGAACTCGGCCTCGCCGTCTGGGATAAACCCGCCGCAGCCTGCCTCTCGTCACGCGTCCCCTACGGCTCACCCGTCACCCTGGAAAAACTCACCCGCATCGACCAAGCCGAGGCCGCTCTCAAATCCCTCGGTTTCCGCCAGTGCCGCGTCCGCGACCACGGCAACGTCGCTCGCATCGAAATCGAATCCTCTATGCTGCCGCAATTATTAGATATCCGCGCCGAGGTTATCACAGCCATCAAAAACGCCGGATTCACCTACGTCTCCCTCGACCTAGAAGGCTTCCGCTCCGGCAGCATGAACGAAGTCATCCCTCATTAATCTTATGCCCTCCCCGCACAGCACGCTCGATCCAAACCGCCTCATCCGCCAAGGCTTCCCGGAAATTATCTATTGCCAGAGCAAGACCTCCAGCCAGATCGCCGATAACCTTCGCGCCCTAGCAGACGCCAACGGCCGCGCCTTCGGCACTCGCCTGCCCGAGGATCGCGCCGCGGATGTCATCGCCGCATTGCCTAAAGCAAAATACGACCCATTCAGCCGGACGATTATATTAGGAAACCCGCTCCCACTTAAAACCACTTCCGTGGCAGTCGTTTCCGCCGGCACATCCGATCTCCCAGTCGCTGCGGAGACCGCCGCCACCCTCGCCTTCCTCGGCCACCCAGTCTGCCATTTCAATGATATCGGCGTCGCAGGAATCCATCGCCTGCATGATAGAATCGACGAAATCCGGACTGCCGCTGTCATCATCGTCATCGCCGGCATGGAAGGCGCTCTGCCCAGCGTCATCGGCGGCTTAGTCGCCGCACCCGTCATCGCCGTGCCCACCAGCGTCGGCTATGGCGCCGCCTTCGAAGGCCTCGCAGCCCTGTTAGGAATGCTCAATTCCTGCGCCTCGGGTCTCGTCGTCGTCAATATCGACAACGGCTTCGGCGCAGCCATCGCCGCCCACCGCATACTTTCCACACACCCAAAAACCATCTCATGAAAACCGCATACATCGACTGTATCGCCGGAGCCAGTGGCGATATGCTGCTAGGCGCACTCATCGACGCCGGCCTGCCAACCACCTCGCTCGAATCGGAACTCGCAAAACTCCATCTCGACGATTTCCACCTGCACATCAGCAAGGTTTCCAAAAATGGCTTCGGTGCCACCAAAGTGGATGTCCACGCCCACGATCACGCGCCCGAACGACACTTGCGCGATATCCGCGAAATCATCGAGAAATCCCATATCTCAAACACCGTCAAAGAACGGGCCATGCGCGTCTTCACCCGCATCTGCGAGGTCGAGGGCGGCATCCACGGTTTGCCCTTCGATGAAGTCCACCTCCATGAAGTCGGCGGTGTCGATGCCATCGTCGATGTCGTTGGCGTGCTCGCAGGATTCGAATTATTGAAAATCGAACGCGTCGTCGTTTCCCCTCTCCCCATGGGCCGCGGTTTCGTGTTAGGTGCCCACGGCCAGATCCCACTGCCCGCCCCCGCAACCATCGCCTTACTCAAGGGCGTGCCCATCTATGGATCACCCATCGAAAAGGAACTCGTCACCCCCACCGGCGCTGCTTTGTTAGTGGAACTCGCCGATGCCTGGGGCCCGTTGCCTTCCATGACCTTGCAGGAACTCGGATACGGTGCAGGCACCCGTGATCTGGCAATCCCCAATGTCCTTAGAATCCTGTTAGGAGACGCGTCCGCCACCGTTCCATGGCTCACGGAAACCATCACGGTCCTGGAAACCCACCTCGATAACGACCGCGGCGATACCATCGGCCATGCCTTCCAACGCCTGATGGCCGAGGGCGCGCTCGACGTGGTTTCGATCCCGGCTCAAATGAAAAAAGACCGCCCCGCCCATGTCGTCAAAGTCCTCACAAAACCCGAGGACGCCGACCGCTTGGAAAACATCCTGTTTGAAGAAACCTCCACTCTCGGCATCCGCCGCACCGACACCCGCCGCGATGCACTCCACCGCCACTTCGATACCGTGGATACCCGCTACGGCAAAATCACCGTGAAAGTCGCCCACCTACCCAGCGGCGGCCTCCGCGCCACCCCGGAATACGAAGACTGCCGCAAAGCCGCCGAACAACACGGCACCTCCCTCCATGCCGTCACCCACGAAGCAGAACACGCCGCCGCACACAAATTCGGCATCCCTCATTGAATTCACCCCTCTGCTAACAACTTCCGAAAATAGTGGATCGTCGAGTCCAGACCCTCTGCCAACGCCACCTTCGGCTCCCACCCAAGCTCTTTCCGCGCCAGTGTGATATCCGGCTGACGCTGCTTCGGATCATCCCAGGGCAACGGCAGATACGTGATCTTCGATGACCCTCCGATTTTCTTCAGCACCAACTCCGCAAGCTCAAGCATGGTGAACTCGCCGGGATTGCCGATATTCACCGGGCCGGTAATCGTCGGATGATTCATCAACCGGACGAAACCTTCAATGAGATCGTCCACATAACAAAACGAACGGGTCTGCTTACCATCACCGTAAATCGTTAAATCATTCCCTTGAAGCGCTTGGACAATAAAATTGGATACCACCCGACCATCGTCAGGCAACATCCGCGGTCCATACGTGTTGAAGATACGAACCACCCGGATATCGACATGATTCTGCCGATGGTAATCAAAAAACAACGTCTCCGCACACCGTTTCCCCTCATCATAACAAGAACGAATCCCGATCGGATTAACACTCCCCCAATACGATTCCGGCTGCGGATGGATGTCCGGATCACCATACACCTCGGATGTGGAAGCTTGAAACACCCTGGCACCCACCCGCTTTGCCAAACCTAATGAGTGAATCGCACCCAACACCGAGGTCTTGGTCGTCTTGATCGGGTTGTGCTGATAATGCGGTGGCGAGGCCGGACAGGCGAGATTGTAAATCTGATCCACCTCGAACTTGAACGGCTCTGTCACATCGTGACGAACCAATTCAAAATATGGGTTTTCCAGCAAATGCAAAATGTTGCGCTTCCGACCCGTGAAAAAATTATCAAGGCAAATCACCTCGTTTCCCTCACTCAAAAGACGCTCGCAAAGATGCGAACCCAAAAATCCCGCCCCACCCGTAATCAATATCCGCATGACGATATCCCAGCATTTAATCGCCTCAATATCAAGACCCAATCCCCGCCCAACAGGCTCCACACACGTTGTTCAAATTGAATTGAACAATCAAAAATCCCCTCTATCATCCTGACGCATGAACCTTCCTCCGGATGGAACACCTCAACAACTCGCCCCCTTGGAACTCCAAGTCCTGGCCGTGTTTGTGGACGGCGTGCGCGTCCTCGGCCTGCCTCGCTCAATCGGCGAAATCTACGGACTTTTGTTCATTTCACGCTCGCCGCTCGCCCTCGATGACCTAGTCCAGCGCCTCAATATCAGCAAAGGCTCCGCT
>CAYRLT010000237.1:0-8140 GCA_964425095.1 uncultured Luteolibacter sp. | reverse complement strand
ACCCAAGGGGCGATGCATGATCGCCCTGACCATGTGGGGGCAATGGGAGGTGCTTCTCTCATCTCATTGGCTTTTCATGGGCATCGGCGGACACGTTCCGCCGCTCCGGAGGGGCGATGCATGATCGCCCAGACCATGAAGTGACCATGGGAAGCGCTTCGCTCATTTCATTGGCTTCTCATGGGCATCGGCGGACACGTTCCGCCGCTCCTTGAGGAGATTTGCGGCCTCGTATGCACCGCTTGGGCCGAATCCTTAAATCCATTGTGCTTCAGCGAGCGCTTCGTGCCGAATCGATTCGACCCGCTTTTATGAATTTCTTGAGCGTTTAGTCTTTCTTGCCCTGATATTGCTGTTTCATTTTCTCGATCACGGCGGGGACGAGGTCCTTGTTGTCGCGGTGGGCGAAGGCATCGGCGAAGGGGTCTTCGGTGCGTTGCATCATGGATAGAAGATCTTTGCGCATCGATTCGACTTCGGCCTGGTGTTTTGGATCGGCGATGAGGTTTTTGCGCTCGCAGCGGTCATTGGTTAGGTCGTAGAATTCTTCAGGGACGCGTAAGGAGTATAAGTCGGTGCGGGCTTTGATGGTTGGGTTGGTTTCGGCGGCGGCAAGCATGGCTTTCCAGGTGAGGCCGGCCATGTTTTCGGTGGCGTATTTCTTAGTGCCGTTGCTCCATGCGTTCCAGATGTAGGAGTGATCCTTGGTGCGCATGCAACGCATCGGAAGCCAGTTGTTGCCATAGGCTGCATTGTAAACCGTGAAGACGTGGTCCCAGCCGGGCATGGTTTCGCTTTTCAAGGCGGGGAGGAACGAGCGGCCGTCGATGTTCGGGATGGCGGGTAGTTTTGCGGCATCTAATATCGTTGGAGTGAAGTCGAGAGTTGAGACCATGTGGTTGCGGTCGAGTGAGCCGGGCTTGGTTACGCCGGGCCAGCGGACGATGAGCGCGCCGCGCGAGCTGTTTTCATAGTTGTTCGATTTGGCGAAGGGGAAGGACATGCCGTGATCGCCGCCGTAGAAGACAACGATGGTGTTGTCGGCGAAGCCTTCTTCCTTGAGCACGGCGAGCACCGCGCCGACGGCGTCGTCGAGACGGCGGACATTGGTGTAATAGCCGGCGAGTTCGCGGCGGATTTCGGGCAAGTCTTCGAGGAAACCGGGGACTTCAGTGATTTCTCCGGTTTTGACATAGCGGCTGGGCGTTTCGCCTTCTGCCAGATCGTCGGGGCCTTTCATGCCGATGAATGGGCGGTGAGGGTCGTAGCAATTGACGTTGTGGAAAAACGGTCGGCCTTCTTCGCGTGCCTTGCGCAGGAACGAGCGAGTGGCCTCGGCGAGTTTGGTCGGGCGGCGGCTGATGGTGTCATCTTCCACATCGAAGCAGAATTGGTCCCACGGGCGAAGGTGGTTGGCTTTGCCGAAGCGGGAGATCAAATATCCGGCATCACGAAGTTGTTGATTGAGTGTGCGCACGCCTGGTTTAACTCCGAAAAATCCCATCGAGCCGCTGCGGTGGGGATAGAGTCCGCAAAACATCGTTTGACGCACCGGTTGGCAGACTGCGACGGTGGAGTAGGCGTGTTCGAAGCGTAGCCCTTCGGAGGCGAGTAGATCGACATTCGGCGTGAGATCCTTGATCGGTCCACCGAAGACTGCGGTGGAATTGTAGTTCATGTCATCCGCTGTGAAGAACAGGATATTGAGCGGCTTGGCGGCGGATAGTCCGACGATAGATAGAATCCATGCAGCGATGATGGGGAACGGGGATTTCATGGTAGTAACGGGAATGAATTCACGCGTGTATTTGTTCCCATTTCATTTCCTCGTCGGTGAAGTATTTCACGCGGACTTTTTTGAATTCTTTGGTGGAGTAAAGTGCATGGCGATCGTTGATGCCGGTGGCTTCGGCGATGGCGGCGAGTGTTTGTTCGCATTCTTCTTCGCTTTTGCCGTGGACCATAGTGAAGAGGTTGTAGGGCCATTCTGGGTAGCTCGGACGCTGATAGGCATGGCTCACGGCGCGGAAGCCGGCCATGGTTTCGCCGAGTTTTTTCAGGGCTTCCGGATCATTCTGCGGGCCAGCCCAGACGCCCATCGCATTGGCACCGAAACCTGCTTTGCGGTGATGGAGCACGGCGGCGAAGCGTCGCATGCGGCCGGTAGCTAGAAACTGGGCGTGCATGAATGCTGCCTCTTCGAAGGAAATTCCGAGTTCGTTAGATACGGCGACGAACGGTTCCGGAATGATCGGAAGATCACGCTGCATGACGCGCACGAATTCGATTTCCTTGTCGGTCAGTGGTGCGGCTTCCTGGCGATTGGCCTCGGTGTAAGCGGGTGTTGATTGATCGTCGGGTTTTGCATCGCCCTCGACATCGAAACGCACGCCGATTTTGAAAAGCCGGAGTGTTGGGAGGAGTCGGGTGGTTTCCGCGCCGGATAGATGGTGGAGCAAGTCCATGGTGCCTTCCAGGCCGAGCTTGCTGGTGGGTGGCACGGCGATGGTGTACCAGAGGTTGAACTCGTGGTTGCGCAGGTAATTGTGGCTGACTCCAGGGTGGGAGTTGATCACAGCCACAGCGGCGTCGAGTTTTTCCGAGGCGATCTTGGCGGCGACGAGGCTGGAGGCGTAGCCGAGGCTGCGGGTGTCGAAAATCGCGCTAATTTGGCGGATGACCTTGGAGTCTTTGAGTGCCTTCACGCGGGATAGCGTTTCCTCTTCGCTGAGGCCGCAGCGTTTCCCGAGATCGGCGAAGGGCCGCTTCGAGAAGGGCACGGATTCCTGTAAAACTCCCAGCAAAGCGGCGTCGTTGGTATCGGTGGCGGCATTCATCTGGCGCTGACCTTAGGGCTCGCCGGGGCGGACATCCACTCTGATTTCAGGCATTGCGGAGTTTGAATAAAAAAACTATGGGTTTATCTATGCATCGGGAGGAGGAGCCAACACATGCCAAAATGGCCAAGTTTGCTTGGAGGGAGGTGGACCGCGCCGAGCAACCCAAGCGTGGCGCGGAAGAGCGCATCACGGACTTCCACGAGATTTATTCGCTCTTCGACGAGACGACGATCCGCGAGCAGGCGTCGCGATGTGTTCAGTGCGCCGAACCTGCCTGCGTCGAAGGCTGCCCGCTGCACAACCGCATCCCCGAGTGGCTTGGTCTGGCGGCGGAGGGTCGCTATCTTGAGGCGGCTAAAATTTCCCGAAGTACCAGCAATATGCCGGAAATCTGTCCACGGGTGTGTCCCCAGGAACGCCTGTGCGAAGGGTCATGCGTGATCCAATCGCGTGAAGAGCCGATTTGCATCGGGGCGATCGAGAAATTCATCAACGAATACGCGCTGGCCAATGGTGAAGGGCGTGTGGACGTGGCGCCGCCTAACGGAAAGCGAGTTGCGGTGGTGGGCTCTGGACCCGGCGGGTTGGCCTGTGCGGACGAACTTTCTCAACTTGGTTATGCGGTGACTGTGTTCGAAAGCCAGATGCTGCCGGGCGGGCTTTTGTTGTTCGGCATTCCGGCATTCAAGCTCGATAAGGAAATCGTGGAGCGGCGGGTGAACCTGCTGCGCCATCAGGGTGTGGTGTTTGAGACAGGGGTCACCGTGGGTGTGGACCTGACGCTGGACCAGATCCTCAAAGATTTTTCGGCGGTTTTTCTGGGGATTGGAGCACTAAAACCAAAGCCGCTGGAAGTTCCGGGAGCGGAGTTGAAGGGGGTGATTCAGGGTTTACCTTTTCTCGCACAGAAAAACGCACCGATCGCACTGGGTTTGCCGCCGGTGGAGGTGAAAGGCAAACGCGTGGTTGTATTGGGCGGTGGGGATTCGGCGATGGATTGCCTGCGCACGGCGATCCGCTGCGGCGCGGCGGACACGGTTTGTGCCTACCGCCGGGATCTGGCCAACATGCCTGGATCAAAAAAGGAATACCACAATGCCACGGAGGAAGGCGCGCGTTTTATGTTCCTGACCAATCCGCTCTCTCTTGAAGGCAATGAGCGCGGCGAGGTGACCGGCGTGCATTGCGTGCGCATGGAATTGGGTGAACCCGATGCTTCCGGCCGCCGCAAACCGCGTCCGGTACCAGACTCCGAGTTCACGCTTCCCGCTGATTTGGTGCTCATTGCTTATGGCTTCGATCCTGTGCCGTTTCCTGCGGATAGCGATTTATCATGGATCGAGGTCAACGACTGGGGAGCAACCAAGGTGGATGCGGACCAGCGGACCAACATGCCGGGCGTTTACGCCGGGGGCGATGTGGTGCGCGGGCCGAGCTTGGTCGTGCATGCGATACGGGACGGCCGCCGTGCGGCAGCCAGCATCCATCGCGATTTGAGTTGATCTTTTTCGCCAGCTTGCGCTGGCGCGGGCCGGGAAATCCCGCTATGTCGGTGCCAGCCGTTTGGCGAAATTCTTCCATGACCACAGATCTTACCGTTATCAAGGCCGGCACCGGAGTGCTCACCAAATCCGCCGACGGCACGCTCGACCGCGCCGCATTGGTGCATCTCGTTTCCGCCATCGCGGGACTGATCGATGTCGGGCATCGTTGTCTTTTTGTCTCGTCCGGCGCAGTCGGATCCGGAGTTTCGGCTTTTGGACTCGTGGAATATCCTCAGGACACCGCGACTCGGCAGGCTTGCGCGGCGGTCGGTCAGGCGCGTTTGATGCAGACCTACAGCAGTTTGTTTGAAAACTTCGATATCTCCATCGCCCAGGTTCTCCTCACCGCTGCGGATCTCGGCACTCCTGAGCGTGCGGGCTATGTTTCGGACACTCTCGGCCGCTTGCTCTCCGAGTCGCGCATCCTGCCAATTATCAATGAAAACGACTCGGTAGCCGTGGAGGAATTGAAATTCGGCGATAACGACATGCTTTCGGTCCGCGTCGCCAAGCTCGCCGGAGCCAAGCGTGTCATTCTGCTCACCAGCGTGGACGGCCTGCTCGATCCGGCCACTGACGAACTCATCACGGAAGTCAGCGATATCGATGATGTGTTCCGCCACGTCCGAGCCGACAAGGGTCGTTTCGCCATGGGCGGCATGGCATCGAAACTTGAAGCCGTGAAATTCGCGGTCAACGCCGGGATTGAGACGTGCATCGCTCACGGTCGCCATCCCGAACGCCTTGCCGGAATTGTGGCAGGGAAGGGGATCTGCACGAGGTTTCGTCCAACCGTTTCACTTTAACATTCACCATGTCCACCCTCCAGGAAACCATCCACCAAATGGGCCGCCAGGCGCGCGCCGCCGCTTACAAGCTCGCTCAGCTCAGTTCGGACGAGAAAAACTCGATCCTGCGCAAGATGGCCGATGCGATTCGCAAAAGCACGCCGGAGCTTCTCGCCGCGAATGCCTTGGATCTCGCCGCAGGCACCGAAAAAGGTCTCTCCGCCGCGATGCTCGACCGGCTCATGTTGGATGAGAAACGCATCGAAGCCATGGCAGCAGGAATCGAGCAGGTGGCGACCTTGCCCGATCCCGTCGGGCAGGTGATGGATGCGTGGGAGCGGCCTAACGGGATTCAAATCACGCAAGTCCGCGTGCCGATCGGGACCATCGGCATCATCTATGAAAGCCGTCCGAACGTGACGGCGGACGCCGCCGTGCTTTGTTTCAAGACTGGCAATGCGACTATTCTGCGAGGCGGCAGCGAGGCGATCCACTCGAACCGAGCCATCGCCGCAGCTCTTGCGCAAGCGGGTGCGCCCGATCACGCTATCCAGTTGATTCCCTTCACCGACCGCGAAAGCGTGGCCGTGCTGGCCGGCATGGACAAGTGGCTTGATCTCATCATCCCGCGCGGTGGCAAGGGGTTGATCGAAACCGTGGTCTCGCTCGCCCGCATGCCCGTCATCAAACACTACGACGGCATCTGTCATCTCTTCGTGGACAAGGCTGCGGATGTCGACATGGCTGAGAATCTAACGGTTGATTCAAAAACCCAGAAATGCGGGGTTTGCAACGCGCTTGAAACCCTGCTGGTTCACCGCGATATGGCCGCCGGCTTTCTGCCGCAAGTCGCCGCTGCGTTGCGCGCGAAAAACGTCGAGCTCCGCGGATGCGAGGAAACCCGCGCTATACTAACCGATATTTTGCCCGCCACGGAAGAGGACTGGACCACCGAGTATCTTGATCTCATTCTTTCCATCAAAGTCGTCGGTTCGCTCGAAGAGGCGGTTTCTCATATCAACACCTACGGTTCGCATCACACCGATGTCATCGTCACCGCCGATCCGGCGGCGGCGGATGATTTCCAGCGAACGGTCGACTCCGCCTGCGTTTTCCACAACGTCTCCACCCGCTTCGCTGATGGTGGTGAGTTCGGCTTCGGGGCGGAGATCGGGATTTCGACTGACAAACTCCACGCCCGCGGCCCGATGGGTTTGCGTGAGCTCACCAGCTATCAATACCGCGTCCGCGGAAATGGCCAAACGAAGGCCCCGCGGTAATCCGGGATATCACCAAGTGTAGTGCACCTGATAGGTCACGATCTTTTCCTCATCCGGCTTGAGAGTGACGGGGAATTCGATGGTGTGGCTGTCGAGGCGGCGGAATTCGTCGGACTTCTGCTTGATTTCCCAGTTGTCGAAGCGCGTGAGGTGTTCGACCACGCGGATTTCGACCGCTTCCTTCTTGTGGTTGCGGAGCTTGATTTCAAAAGTTTCGTCGAGCCAATGATTGGAACCATCGGCCTTGTTGGCTGTGCGGCGGCGCTCGCCGACGAGGTCGAAGGAATTGCCGAGATAGACACGAATGGTTTCGTCTTTTGCGGTGTGGTCGATGTTGTTCTCGCCGGTGAACTGGAGCGATCCATCGTCGTCACGGGAGTAGAAGCGCAGGCGTCCTTTTGGCAGGGCCATGCCGAGATTGTTGTCCTTGCTGTTCTTGAACTCGCGCAGCACCCAGACTTTCTTGTTAGTTGGGATGCCGTATTCGCCTTCGCCGCGGAAGTAATTCCACTGGCCGTAGTTCATCGTTGCGCCATCATAGACGAAGATTTTTGGTGCCTTCACGCTGGTGCCGCGGACGAACTCGACCTGCTTGGTCTCCTGATTGCGTAGAGTCACCGGACGCCCGATGGTGTAGAGGTGAAATTCGTCAAAGGCTTTTTCGGTGACTGGGGCATCCATTGCGGCTTCCATCGCCATCATTCCCCTCGCCATCATCGCGCCGGGAGGCGCAGGCGCTTGCACCTTATTCACGTCGCCAGCCATGAGTTTGACTTTGGCTTGCTTGAATGAGGTGCCGCTCTGGTTGTTGAAGGTCACCCAGCCGACGATGTCGATGGTGTCGCCTTGGTCGGCGGCGACGATGTTGTAGTCGGATTTCCAACTGAGGCCGCCGGTGACGTAGCCGATTTCAGCGGTAAACTTGGATGCCTCGGCGGTATTGATTGTCCAGGAAAGGGTCGGATTGAGGATGGTGTCGTCGCCGAGCGCTGGGAAGACCGGTTCGCCGGGTAGAGAAAAGCGGACGTTGCCATCGACCTCGATGATCGGCTGGGTTGCGGGTCGTCCGCCGGGGCTGTAGCCACTGCGGATGATTTTTCCCTGCACCGTGCGGTCCGGCTTGTTGGGCTCGCGGACATAGAAATCGATTGTTTTGCCCTCGTTGAGTTGGAGCATCAGGCCGGAGGAAACCGGATCGTTGCGGTAGGCTTGCTCGAGGATTTGAAATTTCACCTTGCCGGCGGGATCGCGCAGGATCACCGAATCGGTTTCGGCTTGGGCGGTCATGCCGGAGTAGCGGGCCTCGGTGATACCGGCCTTAAGGTCCATGGGCACCGTGTCGCGGACCACGGCGAAGTTCTGATTGTAGATGGTGAGCGAAGGTTCGGCGGCGGCAAGCGGAGTGGCGGGCAGCAACACGACGGTGGCGAGAGGGGCGAGAAATCGATGGGATGGTTTCATGGCGGATGATCTTGGATTCATTGGATACGACACCTGCAGAGGCAAAAACTTAGCAAATAAATGCGTTTTTCAGACCGGTGTTCTTTTTAGCTGAACTGTCATGATTTCACCAGCATGGATTTGCTGCACACCACGCATGAAGAATGTTTTGTAGCGGATTACAAATCCCGTATTCCGCAGGATCTAGGCCCCGAGCCGTTTCTTTCGCCAGTTGAACGCATGACCGC
>CAYRLT010000236.1:0-1728 GCA_964425095.1 uncultured Luteolibacter sp. | reverse complement strand
CCAACCAATGGCACTCGCACCGTGTCGAGCTTGTCGGCAGGCAGCGGGCTGAAGTCGGTTGAAAATGCGGTGACGGGCAGAAGGTTCGACATGAAGGGCATGAGCGCCCGCTGTGCGACCTTGATGTCTTTGACGTTGGTAAGTGTGTTGGCCATTGGATTATGCGTTGTGTTTGAGGATCAGGGCTTGTTGTTCTGGGGTGAGTTTGCGCCAGAAGGCTGTTTGTTCGGTCGGATCGTTGATGGCTTTGAATTGAGCGTGCAGCTCTTCCGATTTTTGTTGGTCGCCAGCAGGTGTGACGTTGGCCGGAATGGTGGTTCCGGTTGAGGCCACGACGCGTGCGACTTCGACTTGAACGCGTTTTTCAAAATCGTCCTTGGACGCTTGCAACTCGGCAATTCGTGCCTGCATCGCTGTGGTTTGATCGATCGAGCCATCGCGCTCCGCTTTGAGTGTTTCAATCTCGGCGGTGAGTAGCTCCACTTCGCCGCGCAGCGAATCGAGTGAAGCTGAGGTCTCGTTCATGAGTTCGGTCTGGGCCTGATAGTCGCGGGTGATGGTTTCCACCTGGGTGCGCGCTTCAGCGAGTTGGTCTTCGAGTGTTGCGGTCATCACCCTGGATTCCGTGTCAACCGACGAGTGATAAACTCTCAGCCTTCTCAGGGCCTCAGCGCGGTCTGAAACCATGCCGGCGAGGTTGTAGCGTTGTGCCTGCCGCCCACTGAATGTTTGGCCCTCCATGGCTTCGGCTGGAATCGATCGCCCGCGTGCCAAGACGGCGGTATGAAATTCTCCGGCGATTTCAGCGAGGTTGGATTGAATGAGGTCGCGTTGATCGTCGGTGAGGCTGGTTCCCGGTGCGCCCATGGCCTTGTACTTGCCGACCGAGAATACCTCGACCTTGATGCCATCCCGATCGAGCGCGCCAGAATCATCCACCACCGCCTGCACCACACCAATGGATCCGACTTGGGCTGATGGTGTGGCGTAGATTGCTCTGGCTTGGCTGGCGATCCAGTAGGCGGCGGATGCCATCAGGCCCGATGAAAAGGCATAGACCGGCTTGCGTTCGTTGAGTGAGGCCACTGCGGCAGCAAGTTCAGGCGTGCCCGCCACTGTTCCACCAGGGGAGTCGATATCGAGAAAGACCGCCTTGATGTCATCACGCTCGGAGGCTTCTCGAATCGCATCACCGATCTCAAGGGCGTCAGTCGCCCCCATGAGGACTCGGGCAAAGATATCCGGCTTGCGAACAATCGGACCTTCAATGGCAATCACACCGATGCCCTTGTCGATGGTGAGCAGGGGACTGTTGGGTTTGTTGGCGGCAAGATTGATGGTTCCGCTGTCGAAGCTTCGGGCCGCAATAGCCATTGAACGAAGCGCTTCGGGCTGTATCAACCATTCACGGCTTTGGGAGAGGATGGGGTTCACTCCCAAGCGTTGGTGTCAACGCAACCTAAAGCAAAAGGCGGACCCGAAAGCCCGCCACTGCGTTTCGAAAATCAAAGGTTCTAAGGGAACGATCAGCGTTTCCGGTAGGTCGGAGTCAGCCCAAGCAGCCCAGACCCTTAGGCTAGATTCTAGTCGGTTAGGCGGAAGTAGGAGAAAATGGCATCACGCAGAGCTGTGGAGGACAGGTTCACACCCACGGTGCCTTTGACTGCGGCGAGGATGCCTTGCCAATCCGTGGAGTCCGGTGGGAAGGCCTGCATGAAGCGGCCAAGG
>CAYRLT010000235.1:0-2041 GCA_964425095.1 uncultured Luteolibacter sp. | reverse complement strand
GCGATTGTTTACGACTACGACCAGACCCTCTCGCCGATCTACATGCAGGAGGAGGCGATCTTCCCGGTTTTTGGAATTGATCCCGCCCATTTCTGGAAGCGATGCGCCGAGTTGGTGCAAAAGCAGGGTTACGACCACGAGTTGGCCTACATGAAGGTGCTTCTCGATTGCCTCGAGATCGATCGACCAACAAACGCCCGCCTCCGCGAACTCGGTGCGCGTCTCACATTTTACCCTGGCTTGCCGGAAATGTTCGAGGACCTAAAAAACACGCTCATTACTCCCGAGCACGCTGCACATGGAATCCGCGTTGAGCATTACATCGTGTCCTCCGGCATGAAGGAACTCATCGAGGGCAGTCGCCTCGCGCCGTATGTGCGCAAGATTTTCGGCTGCGAATTCGCCACCGACGAGCACGACCGGATCACATTTCCCAAGCGCGCGATCAGTCACACCCAGAAAACCCAATTTCTCTTCCGCATCAACAAAGGAATGCTGGAACTCGATCAGGATGTGAACGACCACATGGATCCGGCGCTGCGACCGGTTCCTTTTCAGAATATGATTTATGTCGGCGACGGACCTACCGATGTGCCGTGCTTCACCGTCATGCGGCGCAATGGCGGCCAGGCGATAGCGGTTTACAATCCCGAAGATCCCACACGAACGAGTTTCAAAAAATGCTACCAACTCTGCACCCATGCGGATCGGGTGAAAAACATCGCTCCGTCGGATTTTCGTGCGGGGAGCCACCTCCGGCTTCTTCTTGAAGAAATGGTCCTCGAGATCGGGAATCGAATCATCCAACGCCGCCGCGATGATCTTGAGGCCGGCACGGTGAAGGCGCCGAAGCACTGAGGCTTCAGAGCAGCAGCAGGAAAATCGCCACGCAGATCGCAGTCGGAATCAGCGCTGCGAGGAAAAGTTTCAGCGCGCTCACGCCGTTCTCACCAAAGTGGGATTGCAGGATCGACTGACCGGCTGGATTCGGTGCATTCGCGATCACGGTAAGCCCGCCGCCTGCCACGGCACCCGCCACGACGGCGAGTTTCGCCTGATCGGAAAATCCGGGCACGAGTGATGCCAGATAAGTGATCGCCGCATTGTCGTTGAATGCCGTGAGCACTGTCGACCCGAGGAGAAGTTGTGTAGGGTTCAAGCTCGTAAGCACCGGCTCGATCCACCACTGCTGGCACCCGCCATGAATGACCAACCCGGCCAGGAAGAAGCCCACAAGCACAGGTCCTCGTAGACTGATGGCATCTTGGTTCCTCTCCGTGGCGGCCACAAAAGCCAGGAAGAACATGAAGGTTACAACAACCATGGCCGCATAGTGGGCTGTGTAAACGACAAACCCAATGAACAGCAAATGACACAGAATGATTGGAACCGGAACTGCGCTGATCTTGTCCCTACCAGTCGAAACTGCCGCCTTCATCGAGCGCAGTTCCCTCCGGAAGACCAGAAACGCGAGGGTGTTTGAGATCAGAATGCACGCCGCTGCCTTCCAGCCGAAGTGGACGAGCATGAAAGGCGTGTCCCAATTCCACTTGCCCGCGACCATTACCACAGGCGGCGCCGCGAAGTGCGTCAGGGTTCCTCCAATCGAGATGTGAACAAAAAGGAGCCCCAGCGTGACATAGCGGAGGTTCATCGAAGGATTCAGTTTGTAGAATTTACCAGCCAAAAGCAGCGCGCAGATGGTCATTGCGGCGGGTTCCGTGATGAACGAACCCAGCAGCGGACCAATCGTAAGAATCGCAAACCACCACGCCGCTGGACTCCCTCCTCCGAAGTCGGCGAATTTTTTCAGCGATCCCTCGGCAAATTGTAAAATCGGCCGCGAGCTGGCGATAGCCATGATCACCACCACAAAAATCGGCTCTGTGAAGTTCACTCCGCTTAAATAGTGCGACGCCACTCCCGGCCCCTTCATCACAAGGATCGCCAGCCCCAGCGGGATGAGCCAGATGCCAAAGACCGCCTCCACCTCGCCGAGAAAATGGAAAACCACCGAGAGAAATTTCTTCCTGTCCAGCTG
>CAYRLT010000234.1:0-6884 GCA_964425095.1 uncultured Luteolibacter sp. | reverse complement strand
ATTACGGCTAGGGTGAGTGCCCAGATGAGGGCGGGCAGAAACGGTTGAGCGAGTCGAGAGCAGAGATAAAGACCTATCAGCGTGATGGCCGTTAGGATATGGCCGTTGATTTCTCCGAATGCCTTCTTGCGGTCACTCCTGGAGATGTCCGCATGTCTGGATTGGGGATCGTCCATGGTGGATGAGTTTAGAAAAAATCAAATCATGCGTGCTTGCTCCCTTTTTTGTTCCGTTTCAACAATCACTAAGGTGGCGCTTAGCACGGTGTCGGGGTTGAGGGAGATGCTGTCGATTCCTTGTTCGACAAGAAATTTTGCGAATTCCGGATAGTCACTGGGAGCTTGTCCACAGATGCCGATTTTTCGGCCCCTTGCCCGACAGGTGGATATTGCCTGGGCGATCATCGATTTGACCGCTGGATTTCGTTCATCAAAAATTGGGGCGACGATTTCGCTGTCGCGATCCACACCTAGAATGAGCTGGGTGAGGTCATTTGAGCCGATGCTGAAGCCATCGAATATGTCGCAGAACTCATCGGCGAGAATGACGTTGCTGGGGATTTCGCACATCACGTAAATTTCCAAGCCGTTTTCACCGCGCTTGAGTCCGTGTTTGGCCATTTCTTCCTGGACCCGGAGGCCTTCCTCGATCGTGCGGCAGAAGGGAATCATCAACTTGAGGTTGTTGAGTCCCATTTCATCACGGATTTTTTTCACAGCCTGGCATTCAAGCGCGAAACCCTCCTGATAGAGCGGATGGTAGTAGCGGCTCGCGCCACGAAATCCGAGCATCGGATTCTCTTCATCCGGTTCATAGGCTTTGCCTCCGATCAGGTTGGCGTATTCATTGGTTTTAAAATCGCTGAGGCGGAGAATCACGTCTTTCGGATAAAACGCGGCGGCGATCATGCCCGCACCTTGGGCAAGCTGATCGACAAAGAACGCGGGTTTGTCATCGTAATTGGCGGTGAGCTTGGCGATTTCCGCTTTGGCGGCTGGGTCCGCGAGATTTTCATAGTTCAACAATGCCAAGGGATGGATTTTAATGTGGTTGCTGATGATGAATTCCATCCTCGCAAGACCGACTCCGTCGTTGGGGATACGGCTCAGTGAAAAAGCATTTTCCGGGTTTGCTAGATTCATCATCACTTCCGTAAGCGGGCGCGCGAGGTTCCTGACGTTGGTGCGTAGCACCTCAAAAGGAAGTTCACCTTCGTAAATGAAACCTTCATCGCCGTCGGCGCAGCTAACGGTGACGATTTGGCCGTCCTTCAGGGTGAATGCTTGTTGCTCGATTCCGACTACCGCCGGAATCCCCAACTCGCGACTGACAATAGCCGCGTGACAGGTCCGACCACCACGCCGAGTGATGATCGCGGCGGCCTTTTTCATGATTGGTTGCCAGTCGGGATCGGTTTTCTCCGTGACGAGTATTTCCCCATCCTGGAAGAGATTCATGTGATCGGGACTGGAAATGATCCGTACTCGTCCGCAAGCGATCTTCGCTCCGATGCTGCGTCCGGAAGCAAGGATTTTGCCGCGTGCTTTCAGCAGGTGGGTTTCAATCACGTCCGGGTCTTTGAGCGATTCCACGGTTTCCGGGCGAGCTTGGACGATGAAGAACTCGCCGGTTTTTCCATCTTTCGCCCATTCCAAGTCCATCGGCATGGGGTGCCCGTGTTTGGCAGAATAATGGTCCTCAATGATGCAGGCCCAGCGCGCGAGTCGCAATACTTCGTCATCGGTGAGTGCAAATTTTTCCCGCTCCGCAGTGGGAACGGGTATGTTTTTCACCATTTTTTCACCACCATCATCATAGACGAGTTTGAACTCCTTGCTTCCCACACGCTTGCTCAGAATCGGCCGATGACCTTTCTTGAGCGTCGGTTTAAAAACACAGTAATCATCCGGAATAACGGTGCCTTTGACGATGTTTTCGCCCAATCCGTAACTGGCACTGATCAGAACGGCATCGCGGAAACCGCTTTCCGTGTCGATTGTGAAAATCACGCCCGAGCAGGCGAGGTCCGAGCGCACCATGCGTTGCACTCCGATGCTGAGGGCGATTTGGAAGTGATCGAAGCCTTTATCAACGCGGTAGCTGATGGCGCGGTCGGTGAAGAGGGATGCGTAACAATGTTTGCAGGCATCGAGTAGTGCCCGGTTGCCTCGGACATTCAGATAGGTTTCTTGTTGCCCGGCGAAGCTGGCGTCTGGAAGATCCTCGAGGGTGGCGGAGGATCGCACTGCGACATCCGCCGGATAGGTTCCATGATTCAAATCGCGGTAGGCCTCGATGATGGACTCTTCCAAATCACCCGGGATGGTGGCATTGAGAATGGCATGGCGCACGGCTTGCCCGCGGTGGCTGAGGTTCTCCATATTTCGGGTATCCAAGCCCGAAAGGATTTCATGGATCACGCGGTCAAGTCCGGCTTCTTGAATGAAGTGATGGTAGGCATCCGCAGTGATGGCAAATCCATCGGGAACCCGGATTCCTTTGGATGAGAGCTCCCGAACCATTTCTCCGATTGAGGCGTTTTTTCCTCCGACGAGTGGTAAGTCATCCAGGGTGAGGTCTTTGAATGGTCTGGCATAGAGGGGAATAATTTGGGTGTTCATCGGGGTGAGCGAGATGGGGAAGTTGCGGATTTCAATGAGTGGTGTGGGCTGGCCACATGAGGTCGAATGACCATCGTGGGGCGTGCCTTCGTGACGGAGTATGACCGGATTGTGTCAGATCGACCATTCGGGGAAGATGCAGTCCCGCATAGGTGATTTCATTAGACATGTTGCGCATGGCGCTGATCCCGTCACCTTGCCTTTGCCTGTGGACTATGCGTCACTTCGATGGGATTGATATAAATGTCCGAAAACCTCATTTTCATTTCCGCAAGAAGTGGCGTTCGGAGCAATCTATTGGAACGGGTGACCGATGCTGCGACGCAATCAGGCACGGCGGAGATACCGGAATTCTTGCATCGATTGGGTGGTGAATCAATGTTTGGCGATGCCTGCACGGCCGGTGCGGTTTCTTTCTATGACCTGTTTCGGAAATCGAATTCCGGGAAAAAGGTTTGGGTTTGTAATGGCACTGCTTGTTTGTTCGCGGGAACGCAAGATGGATTGCACCATGAGCTAAGTCATCATTTCAAGGACTCTGAGATTGGTAGTCTTTGTTGTCTCGGGCGTTGTCACGAGGCAGGAGCTTTTCAATACGAGGGTCATAACTATTCCGGTTTATCTCAATCACAGCTGGACAGTGTGTTTGCGGATGAAGGTATCCAAGACAGCGGTGATCACCATGGGGTGTATTCACTTCTTGAATTTCCACGGCTGACAGTGCCATTTTCCGGGCTTGAATCTTATTATGATGCTATCGAAGAAATGTTAGTGAATGGTCGTGATCATTTAGCGGAGGAGTTGCGTGAATCCGGTCTGCGTGGGCGGGGCGGGGCGGGGTTTCCGGTTCATCTCAAATGGAACGCCTGTCGAATGGCGGATGGGGCGGAGAAATACGTGGTTTGCAATGCGGACGAAGGCGATCCGGGATCCTACATCGACAAGTATTTGATGGAGTGGCGTCCTCAGGTCATCTTCGCTGGAATGATAGCCGCAGGTTGGCTCGCGGGTGCTGAAGTCGGGTTGGTGTATATTCGTGCCGAGTACCCTGAATCGTTGTTGCGGATGCAGAGTGCCATCGGCGAACTTACTGAAGCGGGGTGGTTGGGATCCAATATTCATGGATATGGTTTCAATTTCAGCATCAGGATCATCAAGGGTGCGGGCGCTTATATCTGTGGTGAAGAGACCGCTCTGCTCAGGAGTATCGAAGGTCAGCGGCCAGAAGTAAGCCTGCGTCCGCCATACCCGACCGTTCATGGATTGTTTGGTAAGCCCACCATCATCAACAATGTGGAAACCTTCGCGAATGTGCGGAGCATTCTTGAGCTCGGAGGAAGGGGTTTTAAATCGATCGGAACCCGATCATGCAGCGGGTCGAAGCTCCTGTCACTCGATGGCCATTTTATGAAGCCCGGAATTTACGAGGTTGCGCTGGGCATGCCATTGTCGGATCTAGTCGATGCGGCCGGTGGGTTCCGAATTCCGATTAAGGCACTGCAAATCGGTGGCCCGCTCGGATGCGTGGTGCCGGTTTCTAAGATTGGAAATTTGCATCTGGATCATGATTCGTTCGCTGAAGCGGGATTCAGCCTCGGGCATGCCGGGATTATTGCGATTCCGGAAGACTTTCTGATAATCCGCTTACTGGAGCTTCTATTTCAATTTCTTGCGAATGAAAGCTGCGGCAAGTGTTTCCCTTGTCGGATCGGATCGGTTCGCGGGCGGGAGCTCATTTCCCGGGCGATTGATGGTGAGGGATTCAAGGTGGATCGCGCGCTATTCGATGATCTTTTGGAAACTTTAGAGGAAACCTCGCTATGCGGTCTTGGCGGCGGACTGCCGTTGTCAGTCCGTAATATTCTCGAATATTTCGATGCGGAGTTGGAACCGTATTTCGTAAGCTAACAATCATTAGTCATGCAAGATGATTCTTCACCGAACACAGCGTTCATTGATGGCGAGGCATTCATGTTTGAATCGGGTGAGATGTTGCTTGGATTCATCGATCGTCATCGTGGGCGCGGACATGTGCCGACCCTCTGTGATGCGCCGCAGTTGAAGCCATTTGGGGCATGCCGTATATGTTCCGTTGAGGTTGCCGGTGTCATCGATGGTCCTCGCAGAGTCGTTGCGTCTTGCCATACGCCGATTACTTCCGGTCTTCATGTTTTCACCGAGTCGCCGAAGATTCAGCGACTCCGCCGGAATCTGATTGAATTGGTTTTGACGGATCATCCATTGGATTGCCTGACGTGTGAGGTGAATGGAAACTGTGAATTGCAAACCGTGGCGGCAAAGGTCGGTATTCGGGATGTCCGCTATCCCACTGGAGAAAGCCATCTTGGCCGTGCCAAGGATCTCTCCCATGTTTTCATGACGTCCGATTTGTCGAAATGCATCAACTGTGCACGTTGTGTGCGGGCATGTGATGAAGTGCAGGGACAATTCGTGCTTTCGATGCATGGTCGTGGTTATGACGCCCGCATCATCAAGGGGCTGGATGTTACGTTTGCCGATTCACCCTGCGTCTCATGCGGGGCCTGTGCTCAGGCTTGCCCGACTTCGGCGATTTCAGATGTCTTCGAATCGAAGTCCGCCGAAGCAACGGGGAAAACCCGCACCGTTTGCACGTATTGCGGGGTTGGGTGCAATCTCATCGTGTCGACCAAGGGTGACGAGGTGCTCTCAATCGAGGCGGCGGAAGATTCCATGGTGAATCCGGCACATGCTTGTTTGAAGGGGCGTTATGCCTTCACCTTTCACAAGCATCCGGAACGCCTTTGTAGTCCCCTGTTGCGAAAAGACGGTGAGCTGGAAGTGGTTTCATGGGATGAGGCTTATGATTGTATTGTGGAAAATTTCAGTCGTATCCGAGATGCGAGCGGGGCTCGTGCCATCGGAGGAATTGCCTCGTCCCGTTGCACGAACGAGGAAAACTATCTGATACAAAAATTCATGCGTGCGGTGATCGGGTGCAACAATATCGACAGTTGTGCCCGGCTTTGCCACATACCTTCAGCATTCGGAATGCAACAGAGTTTCGGGACCGGCGCGGCCACCAACAGTTTTGAAGATATTGATTTTACTGACTGCATTCTAGTCATTGGCGCGAATCCAACTGAGGCCCACCCGGTCATCGGCGCGCGGATCAAGCAGCGAGCGATCCAAGGCGTGCCATTGATTGTGATCGATCCCCGTCGCATTGAACTGGCGAAATATGCGAAATATCATCTTCAAGCACGGCCTGGAACGAATGTGGCATTACTCAATCTGATGGCGCGCTTCATTTTGGATGCGGGGTTGGTGGATACGGATTTCATTTCGAGGCGCTGTGAGGGATGGGCGGATGTTGAGAAGGGATTGAGGATGCTTGATGTCGAGCGGATGGCGGAAATCACCGGAGTGGATCGTGAACTCGTGAAGTCTGCGGCGATTGAATATGCCTCTGCGGATGCTGCGATGTGTTTTCATGGTCTCGGTGTGACCGAGCATGAACAGGGATCGAAGAGTGTGATGTTGATCGCAAATCTAGTTATGATGACGGGCAATATCGGTCGCCCAGGAACTGGGATGAATCCGTTGCGTGGGCAGAACAATGTGCAGGGTGCCGCAGACATGGGGTGCCAACCGAGGCAGGGGCCGGGCTATCTAGATTTGCAGAATCCGGAAAGCCGTGCGCGGTTGGAAATGATCTATGGCGTGGAGATGGATGGGCACCCTGGCTTGGGTCTGACTGAAATTATCGATGCTGCCATCGATGGCAGGATGAAAGCGCTGTGGGTGATCGGTGATGATTTGGTTCATACAAATCCGAACTCGCCTCATGTCGAACAGGCGATGCGTTCTCTTGATTTTTTGGTCGTGCAGGATCTCTTCATGACGGAAACGGCGAAGTTCGCTGATGTCGTGCTACCGGCATCGTCGTTTTTGGAAAAAAGTGGAACGTTCACCAATGCCGAGCGAAGGGTTCAGCGTGTGCATGCCGCTCTGCGTCCTTATGCGGATTCCCGGTCGGATGGGCGGATCCTATGTGATATCATGCAACGATTTGGTTATCCTCAAGCCGACTACTCGGTTGAGGGGCTCTTTGCGGAAATCGCCAGTGTCGTCTCTCCCTATGCCGGGGCGACGTGGGATGGGTTGGGTGATTTCGGGAAACGTTGGCCGATCCGTATTGATGGAGAAGAAACTCCGATTCATCATTTGGAAAAGTTCAAGCGAGGACTCGGGAAAATCCACTTTATTGAATGGTTGGAATCC
>CAYRLT010000233.1:0-1709 GCA_964425095.1 uncultured Luteolibacter sp. | reverse complement strand
GACGGGCGGCCGGGCAACTGGTGGCCGGTTTGGAGAAACGACACGCCGGGCTCGTGGTTGATCTGCTCGGTAAAGACCGAGTGGACCACGCAGATATCCTTCGCGCAGCTCGCGGTGTGCGGGTAGAGCTCGGAAACCCAGAGCCCGTCCTGGTTGTTCTCGTATTTTTTGAATTGGAAAATCGAGGGTGCCACTGGCAGACGGGATTGGCCCGAGGTCATGCCGGTGATGCGCTGATCGCCGCGCACGGACTTGGGAAGCTCCTTGTCAAACTGCGCACTGAGTTCCGGCTTGTAGTCGAAGATATCCAACTGCGAGGGGCCGCCGTGTTGAAAGAGGTAGATTACCCGCTTCGCCTTGGGAGCAAAGTGGGGGGATCCCAGGAACCCCCGTTCAAACGGGCTCTGGGAAGCGGCGTAAATGTTGTTGCTCATCAGCGAACCGAGAGCCATGGCACCGATGCCTTGCGCCATTTTCCCGAAAAATTGGCGCCTGCTGATATTGAGGAGGTGTTCTTCGACGGGGTTTTGCATAGTTGGATTTCCTTGGGTTAATCAGTCGCGGGTGAGGGTTTCATCCATATTCAGAATGGTCGACATGCTGAACGAGAGGGCGGCGAGTTGGGGGGCGGGAAGGTCTTTGTTTCTCGGAGTCTCGCCGTAGGACAGGAATTTCTCGGCGTTGCCGGTGTTTGCCGTGAACCGCTCGAGGTTTTCGTTGGTGAAGGAAATCCAGCTATCGAGTTCCGATTGAGCGGGATTGCGTCCAGTGGCGAGGCGGATTCCCCGGCGCAAGCGATCGGCGAGTGTTTGTTCCCATGCCCCGTTGATGTCGGTGAAGAGACGCTCGGCGAGCTTGCGCGAGAACTCGAGGTAGGTCTCGTCGTTCATCAAAACAAATGCTTGGAGAGGCGTATTGGTGATTTCCCGGCGGGTGATGCAAGCCTCGCGGGAGGGTGCGTCGAAGAGTTCCATCTGGGCCGGCGGCACGGATTGTTTCCACAACGTGTAGAGTCCGCGCCGGAAGAGCTTGTCGCCGGTATGGCGGGTGTAGAAACCATAATTGGAGCGGCCATTCATGGATTTTTCCTTCCAGATTTCTGGCTGGTAGGTTTTGACGCTTGGGCCGCCGACTTGTTCATTAAGGAGCCCGGAAGCGGCGAGGGCGTTGTCGCGAATCAACTCGGCCGGGAAACGGAATCGCGGCGCGCAGGCGAGGAGTTTATTCTCGGGATCGATCTCCTCGAGGTCCTCGCGATGCTTGGAGGATTGGCGGTAGGTGGCGCTCATGACCATGTTTTTCATGGCGCGCTTCATGTCCCATTTGTTCTCGCGGAAATCCACGGCGAGGTAGTCGAGAAGCTCGGGATGGGTCGGCAGGGAACTCTGCAGACCGAAGTCCTCGGAAGTTTTTACGATGCCATTGCGGAAGAGTTGTTGCCAGAGGCGGTTCACCTGCACGCGGGCGGTGAGCGGGTTTTCCGGAGCCATCGACCATTGCACGAGGCCGAGGCGGTTTTTTGGGGCGTCCTTCGGTAGAGGAGGGAAAGCGGTCGGGGTGGTGCGCTCGCGCGGGCGGTCCTTGAGTGGTTTGTCGTAGGAGCCGCGATCGAGCACATAGGTCTGAACGGGGGTCGCACGCTCTTCCATCACCATCACGCGGGTGGCGCACTGGTCGTAGTGGTTTTTGAGATAATGAGCGCGGGCGAG
>CAYRLT010000232.1:0-1761 GCA_964425095.1 uncultured Luteolibacter sp. | reverse complement strand
AAAACTCCGCTGAAATTGTTTGAGAATTATTTCGCAGCGGAGGCTCGGATCGACGCTTCGGAATTTGATTGGTTTACAAAACGGGGGATTGAACGTTATTTCGACGATTCAGGCGAATTGACAGAGGAAGACCGCAAGAATATATCGGATGGGGCGAAAGAAATCGGCACAAGAGGACACAAGGTGGTTGGATTCTGGTATCATGCGGATGCCGAAAGGCCGAGTATCGTCTATGGATATATCTATTTGCAGAACGGAAAAACCTCCGTGCCGGTAATGAGTTACGAAGAAATAAAACTGGGTTTCATCAAAACGAAAAAGGGATGGCGCATCGATGAATATACGGCATTGGGTGGATGGTGATGTGAAGTGACGTGCATTCGGGTCATGCAAATTCAAAATCCCAGCCCCTATCAACAGAGGGCAGGATGAACCGCTTGTGATTCCATCATGGACTGCGTGCAGCCTGCTGCCGCTTTCCCACCGCCAGCCTGCTGGCGGTGATCCGGATCTTTCGACGCAGCAGGCTGCGAGCCCAAAGCGGCAGCAGGCTGCACGCAGTCCAAGACAACCACAAATTCCGTTAGATACCGCGAACTTCGGTGGCGAGTCGCTTGGCGGTGGCGATGGTGTTGCGGTGGAGTTTGGCGGTGAACTCGGGCTGGCGGTTGTAGCCGCCGCCGTAGAGAACGGCCACCGGGATGCGGTTGCGGATGAAGGCGCTTAGCAGAACTTCATCGCGGCGTTGGATGTCTTTCAACGAAAGATGCATCTGACCGAAGCGGTCGTTGCGGTGGTTGTCCGCGCCGGAAATCCAAATGACGAGATCGGGCGCAAAGACATCGAGCGCACCGGCCAGGCTGGCAAAGAGTTGTTTCAAATACATCTCACCCTCGACGTAGCGGACGGTCTCGATGTCGAGCGAGCTGGTGGTTTTTTTCGTCGGGTAATTCCGGCCGACATGGATCGAGTAGGTGAAGACGCGCGGATCGTCGGCCAGTAGGTCGGCGGTGCCGTTGCCTTGGTGAGCGTCGGTATCGACGACCATGATCTTAATGTTAGGCTGCTTGTCCTGCAGATCGCGGATGGCGATGGCGACATCGTTGAAGACGCAATAGCCCTCGCCATGGCCGCGGAATGCATGGTGGGTGCCGCCGGCAAGGCATACGCCCACTCCTTCGACGAGTGCGGCGTGGCAGGCGAGGCGGGTGGCCTCCACCTCGGTGGCGCTGCGGGTGTAGAGTTTCGGTGTGACGGGCAGGCCGAGCAAGATTTGTTCTTTGCGGCCGAGTTGGCCGGACTCGATTTTACGGATGTAATCGGTTTCGTGGACGCGCTGGAGGAGGTGGGTGGACGCGCTGCGGACATCGATAATTTCCTCGGGCCGGAGGATGCCGCCCTCCAGCAGCATGTCCTTGGACACGCGGAATTTGCTCATCGGAAACGGGTGCCCCGATGGCAATTCAAGTTCGAGGTCCTCAGAGTAAAAACACCGCATGGTTCTGAGGCCAGAGAACAGTGGAATGCGAGGAGAGGGAAGGGGAAAGTTGGTAAGGCCTTGATCGTGACCCACTTCTTGCCACAGCGCCGACGCGTAAAAAAAGATTTCAGCGAAACGCGGAGATCCTCTCAAATCGAGGGAATTCAGATGCGTCGGCTCCACTTCTTTCGGCTTTCCTCTGGTGAATGGCGTGGGTAGTCTGCCGGTGTGTTCCAAATCGTTTTTAATGAAATCAGTGCGGCGGAGCTTTCCAAACTCGG
>CAYRLT010000231.1:0-3670 GCA_964425095.1 uncultured Luteolibacter sp. | reverse complement strand
TCCGCAGTTCGCTCTGAGTCATCGAGGCGGCGTCCGACATTCGTTGGAGGGCGATAGCAAATCCGGTGGCGGCCATGCCGAAAACCCCCAAGGCCAAGACCATCTCAAGGAGAAGGAATCCGCGGCTGCTGGGATGGACGGTCACTTTCATCGGGCCTCAAGCTGGCTCTCGCGAATGGTCGCGGTGAGCGGGTGGTAAGTGTCTTCGGACCAACTCTTGTCGATCACCAACCGCACGGAAAGCGGTTCGCAAAGGCCGTTCGGATCGAAGCGCCAAACATGCACCGTGTCTTTGAGTGTCGGCAGCAGTGCTTCGGAATTCCAGCGGCGGATCAACACTTGCATGCCGTTATCAAGCGTCAGTTCCCAGCGGTTTCCGCCGCCATCGGCCACTACTGGTTCGCCGCCGATGCGGCGTCCGCCCACCGTTCTCTTCTCGCTGCGGCCCGCCTGCGCCAGCGGCATCAGACGGACGATACCCTCACGAAACTCCAAGGCGTAGGGCGTTTGCTGCAGAATCGCCGTGGTGCGGGCCCGCTTGGCAAGCATTTCAATCTCGCCCGAAGCATCGCGCAAGACACGCTCATCGGACGAATAGATCATCATCCCCACCGCGCCGCCCATCATCAGCGAGGCGATCAGCAGAACGATCACGATTTCAAGCAACGTGAAACCGCGAGATCGGTCACTTCGGGTCCTGGCTGCTGAAATCGTCATCGGTGCCTTCCTGCATATCTTTGCCCTTGCTGATCAGTTCGAACTCGCTGGCGATCCTCTTGCCGGGAAAACGGTAAATGTAATCCACACCCCAAGGATCCTTCGGCACCGACTCGGAAAGCTGCGTCCAACGGCGGGGAACCGGCGAGCCGGAGGGCTTCTCCACCAGGGCCTTGAGCCCCTGTTGGGTGGTCGGGTAGGTGCCGGCGTTGAGCTTGTAGGTTTTCAAGGCCGCGCCGATGGCATTGAAATCCGCCTCCACCCGCTGCAACTTCGCTCCCTCGCCCAAACCACCGATCAATGCAATCGAGCCGCCCAAAAGAACGGCGATGATCCCAAGCACGATGACCATTTCAAGGAGCGTGAAGCCGGCTTTGATCCGGTGGCGGAGATTTGCGGCTGATGTGTTGTTTTTCATGAAAAAATGAGAATTGCGGTGCGGCCAAAGCCTTGCAGGGATGAAAACGCCGTGCGATGCAAAAGTTGTCGGGAAAATTTCAGGGGCCCTATACGCGGGATGGTCGCAAAGGGTCGCAAAGCGGGGATGCCCCATGACTAGGTTGCGTTGACGAAAGATCGCGGCTTGCGCGGGAAAGGGGGTTGGCGCATTCTTTCTGCATGTCCGGATCTAAAGCATCGATTCACCGTCCCCGCCGCAGCGCGTGCGCGGACTCGGCATTGCGGGCGGAACTCGGGCGCGTCGCGCAAATGACAATCGAAGAACGTGTCAAAGCGGCGTTATCGATGCGCAAACGTTTCGACTGGCTTCAACCTGCAACAGAAAAGCGGGATTCCGCAGAAAAGTGAGATATGCAAGACGAGGCGCCAACCAACTTGCAAGTGGCAGACCAAATTGCCGGGATGCTGGCAACCTTGAACGTGCCGGTTGTGGTGATCGGTGCCGTGGCACTTGCCGCACATCGATACATCCGCTTCACCGAGGACATTGATTTGGGCGTGATCGCCGATCTGGCACGAATGCGGGGGCTGGTGGATTCGTTGCGAATCAAAAAGACAGGCTTTTAGTCAGGTTTCTCGCGCGACCGATCAGCACTGACGGGAAGAATTTGAACCGCCAACGCGGAGCGAGTATTAGCGAGCTTGGAAAAACATGGCGCAGCCGAAATCGGCATAGCCGCAGGCAACACGCCAAGAGCGCCAAGGAGCTCTACATGGCAATTCAGCAGATTCTTTATTAATTGCATGGCCCTTTGCATGAACGAGCGCCGGAGCGCCGCACCTCATGAAGCAGAGCTCCATCCCCCAAGGCGGCCGCGGATCAAGGGGACTCACTAGAGGTCACAATCGCCGCGGTGCGGAAGCTCCCTTTCGGGCTTTTCAAGGGAATCTTGACTAGGCCACTGCCCACACGGGGTGAATAATACGACCCTCCAAGCAAGACCCCGCTCAACTTCGCAGGCCCCACAAGAACGTCCGAAGCCGATGTCGGAAGCGTCAGAGTTACGCTGAAACTTCCGTTGGCCTTGTTCACAGTCCCCGACCAAGATAGCAAAGCTGGCACCGCATTCAGCTTGAAGGCATTATCCAGTGTCATCGAGGTCGGCATCGATGCCATGATGCTGTCTGGCAAACCACCACCGTCGATGATCACGTTGGGAAACGTGGTTGACGGAAGCCCGAGAGACGTCGCTAACGCCGCCGCATTGGCGGGCACTGCGTAGGGTGTGATTCCCACATCTGCCTGCAGCGGGCCAAATCCATTCGGATACGAAAGTTCGTTCGCATCAGGCACTCGATACCACCACAGCCCTTCAGTCAAAGGTTCATCGCTGCCGTTTTTCACCAAGCCGCGGTCTCGCAATGAGACGATGCCACCCACAAACGAAGTGCGGTTTTTGTAGGGTTTCAACCAAATGATCGCCTGACCTGTCGCCGACAGTTGGGTTGCGATTTTGAAGGCCTTGCCATCGCCCAGTTGGCCCGTCAGTGCGATCGCACCTTTGTTGGAAACCGTTCCCGTCGCCCAGCCCATCCCTGCGGGGATCGTCATGCCATCCTGCGCATCTTGGTCAATGGTTAGGGTGAAGAGTTGACTGCGGGACGGCAGCTCACTGCCACTGGCCATGCGGTAGCCTTCAACGATGCCCTGCGGATAATCTCCGCTGACCGACGCGCTGCTCGGATCGAGACGTAGATGCACCGTCATCACAGTTGAAAAAGGAATCGTCAAATCCACCGCCGCTTGGCTAGGATCGAGCGAAAAACTGCCCTTTGCAGACAGAACTTTGGAACTCCCCGCAAGATCAAGCGATGCCGACCAATTGCCAGGTGCAGACACGATCACCGAAACCATTCCCACAGGCAGCCCGGAGCTATTGGCTTTGAGCAAACCTTGGAAAGTTGCCGCCAAGCCACTGGGATAGGCAGATATGATGAGCGGCAGATCGATGCTCGAAATTACCGTTTTACCGCTGATAAATTGCAGTTTCAGAGGATAGTTACCCGCCTTGCCGGTGATTTTTCCACCGAGAATTCCAGTCTTGGAAATAAATGTCAGGCCCGTCGGCAAGGCTCCTACCAGACTCATCGTGCCGCTGACGCCAAACTTGGTGAAATCCAATTGAATCTGCTCACCAACCCGTGAGGACAGCGGATTAACGGTCAGGTTCACCTGACTCGTCACGGTGTTGTAATTGGTGAAATCAGTAGGAGTGAACGTATATCCTTGCGAGCCGGCACTTGCAACCGGCGTGGTAAAAGCGAAAGTGCCCGGCACCGATCCCACTCCTCCACTCAAGGTCGAGGATGCCAACGTCTGACCGTAGGTGATGGCTGAGGCAACAGGTGGCGTTATGATCGTTGGAGTGGCCTTATTCACCGTCACACTGACCGTGCCTGTCACGGCATTGTAATTGGTCGAGTCCGTTGGAGTGAAGGTATACCCTTGCGAAACGGTTCCCGTCGCAGGTGCGGTGCTTGGCACGGTGAAGGC
>CAYRLT010000230.1:0-4840 GCA_964425095.1 uncultured Luteolibacter sp. | reverse complement strand
CGGCGGAGTCCGTGACCAAGTTGAGTTCCGATGAATCGGTGACTTTGTTTCCGGCCTTGGGCTGGCGCAATCCTGCGGGTGCGGGCTGGCTGATCAAATTCCATGGTTGGGTCTATGAGCAGGAACCGAGGCGAGCATCGGTAGCGGTCTTGCAAAATCTTCTGGAACTGAAGCTGGAGGATTTGAGTGAGGAGGAACAACGGTATTTCAAGGAACGTTCACGCTGGTTCTTGGTGGATAACGAAGGGGGTAAAAACCTCAGCGTTACCTTGGACGGCATCACGGTCGATTTGGGTGAGACGGAGTCAGATGGACACGTGGAGAAACGCATCGCTGTGGTGAATACCAAGAGTAGCAAATCAGGATTGAACGAGGGAGCGAATGTCATGACTCTGAACTTGCCCGAAAAAGATACGCGAAAGATCCAAGGCCCGGTGCATCTGGTGGGAGAGGAAGGGTGGACCGTGGTGTCGGATATCGATGACACGATCAAGGTCACCGAGGTTCGAAACAAAGATGCGCTGGTGCGAAACACCTTCTGCAGGGCTTTCCAACCGGCGGAGGGCATGGCGAAAGTTTATGCGGAGTGGGCGCGGCAAGGCGCGGTGTTCCATTATGTGTCGGCGAGCCCGTGGCAGTTGTATCCGGACCTCGAGGTGTTCCGGTCAGCACATGGCTATCCGGCGGGAATTTTTCATCTGCGGAATTTGCGGCTCAAGGACCAGAGCGGTGTGGACTTCCTGATAGGTTCTTCCGATTTCAAGCCGAAGGAGATCGGGAGTTTGCTGGAGCGGTTTCCGAAACGGCGTTTCATACTAGTAGGCGATTCTGGCGAGCATGATCCTGAGGTCTACGGGGAACTGGCACGATCACATCCCAAACAGGTATTACGTGTGCTCATCCGGGATGTGACTGACGAGTCGGTGGATGCGGAACGGTATCGCACGGCCTTCCAAGGGCTTGCGCGGGAAACGTGGGCGATATTCAAAAAACCCGCCGAAGTGAAGCAACTCGGACCGGTAAAACGTTGATGCAACTCACACTTTCACTGCCATAAACCAACTGTTTTTTCATCCAACTGCACCTTTCTCATTCCAACCTCCCGTCCAATGCGATCGATCACCGCCATTCTCGCCGCCCTCACTGTGATGCTTCTTGCCGAGGACGTCTCTCTCCCATCCGGCGGCATCGATCTACTCGATGCTACCGCCCGGACCTCCACCCGCGTCAAAGATGAGGGAACCGCCGAGAAAATTCCCGTCAGCAACCGGCCATTCACCGTCGCCACGCGCGTCACAGTGCTTCACGCGTCACCCAGCCAGCCATGGAACGCAAGCCTCGCCGTCCCACTCACCACCAAAGCTATCAAGAAAAACGACCGCCTACTGGTCAGCTACATGGCCCGCTGCACTTCCGGTGGCAGCGGCCGAGTCACCGCCAAGCTGCAATTTTCCAGCCCGCCGTATGCCAGTGCGGGAACCACTGATTTAGCGAAGCCCGGCGGCGAGTGGAAGCAGGTCAACCAGCCCTTCATCGCATCCGCCAACATCCCGGAAG
Source organism: uncultured Luteolibacter sp. (assembly GCA_964425095.1). GTDB lineage: Bacteria > Verrucomicrobiota > Verrucomicrobiia > Verrucomicrobiales > Akkermansiaceae > Luteolibacter. The sequence goes on along the minus strand of CAYRLT010000230.1, from coordinate 3,283 downwards.
GCAAAGGCGAGCTCTCCCTGATGCTTGGCTATCAGAAACAGACGATCGAGATCTCCGCCATCCGCTTGCTCAACTATGGACCGGATTTCGATCTAGCGAAACTTCCGCGTCAGAGGATGACTTACGATGGACGTGAGGACAACGCACCATGGCGCGGCGAGGCACTCGCCCGCATCGAAAAAATCCGCATGGCTGACTTTGCCGCCCAAATCACCGGCGCTGACGGCAAACCGCTTGCCAACACTCCGGTCACCGTCGTTCTACACCGCCACGAGTTTGGCTTCGGCACCTGCGTCACACGCAACATGCTCACCCAAGAGGAAAGCGACGGCGAACGTTATCGTGACATCGTGAAACGCACGTGCAGCCGCGTGGTGTTCGAAAACGACCTAAAACCGGGCAGTTTCCCGGACGACGCGAAGGGACGCGCGCAACTGGAGAAGAGCTTCGACTGGCTCAAGGCCAATGACATTTCCATCCGCGGGCATTATCTTATTCAGGAAGCCCTCGATCCTTGGACGCGTTCACGCCTCGGTGATCCGGAAAAACTCCGGCAAACCTACATGGCGAGCATTCGTGAGCGTATCGAATGGGTGGGTGACCGCGTGACCGAATGGGATGCCGTAAATCACCCCATCGCCTGGCAAGGCGCTGAAATGATAGGTAAAAAGAACACACAGCTCGAAACCCTGTCCATGGATGTATTCCACGAGGCACGCCGTCTAACCAATCTCCCGATCTGCATCAACGAGGACCAACTATTTCGCCCCGGAAAGCAGCAAGACAAGACTTATGAACTTCTCGCCAAGCTCAAGAGCGAGGGCGTGCGCGTCGACGGACTCGGCAACCAAGCGCATTTCAACAGCAGCTTTCTTCCCTCCCCCGATGAGTTGCTGCGCGTCACCGATCGTTTCACGGCGGTCGCACCAAAGCAGGTCATCACCGAATACGACATCTCCACCAAAGGCGATGAACCACTCGCCGCAGACTACCTGCGTGATAGCCTGATCGCCTGCTTCAGCCATCCCGCATATGATGGTTTTCTGCTGTGGGGATTTTGGGAAGGTAGCCATTGGATTCCGGATGCAGCGCTTTGGAATAAGGACTGGACCATCAAGGCCTCCGGCCGGACATGGGAAGAATGGGTCGGCAAACGCTGGCAGACCCGCAAGGATCTTGTGACCGACGCTACTGGAAAAATCTCGTGGCGTGGCTTCAAGGGCAGTTACCGGTTGGAAATCGCTGGAAAAACCACCACCCACTTTCAGCCCGGAACTTCGGCATCACCCGCACGGGTGATGATTCCGTGATCGAACGGCGTTCCAAGGGCTTGCACGGGTAAAGTGGGCGATATTCAAAGATCCCGCCGAAGTGAAGCCGCGGTTTCCCGCAAAAGCGACTCCATCGACCCGATTCCCACATTGAAACCAAACGATGCATGAAGCAGCTTTGACCCAGTGAAAATTTCCATAGTCATTCCCGCCTTCAATGAGGAACGCCTGCTCGGCGCATCTCTCATCAAAATCAAGACGGCGGCTCATGCCTTCACTCAACGCGGCTGGGAGGTGGAGTTGATCGTGTGCGACAACAACTCCACCGATCGCACAGCGGACATCGCCCGCGCCGCAGGTGCCATCGTGGTGTTCGAACCGGTCAACCAGATTGCCCGTGCCCGCAATTGCGGCGCGCTGGCGGCGACCGGTGACTGGCTGGTTTTTGTGGACGCCGATTCGCATCCGAGCGCGGGACTCTTTGATGACATTGCGGAGGAGGTTCTTTCCGGCCGCTGTCTAGCGGGCGGTGCGACCATCCGGATCGACACGCGTGACCGCGCGGCCCGCACCATCACCTGGCTATGGAACTGCGCCAGCCGGATGCGCAAATTGCTGGCTGGCTCTTTGATTTTCTGCGATGCGGCGGTGTTTCGGAAGATCGGCGGCTTCAGCGATCAATTATTTGCCGGTGAAGAAATCGAACTGACCCGGCGATTGCACAAACACGCGAAGGAAAACGGCAAACGCATCGTCATTCTGCACCGGCATCCACTGGTCACATCCGCTCGCAAAATGCATCTCTACACCAAGCGCGAACATCTCCGGTTTGTGGCGAAAATTATTTTCAGCCTGGGCCGCGCTCTAACCAATCGGGAAGCAACGCATCTATGGTATGACGGGCGGAGGTGAAGATCGGGGATGATGGCGCAACCAAGTCGCCGTTTCCTTATCACTTCGCCTGGGCGGCGGACTCCATCAGATCGGCGGCGGGAAGAATGACATTGGAGGCCTTCGGCCCCTGGTCATCGCTGTCGCCTTTCGAGTTGAAATGGCTGATGCCGAAACCAACGAATTTTCCGTCCTTATTGAAAACAGGCATACCGAGTGCTTGGCCGCTGATTTTCACGTAGGTGCGTGGTTTGGTGACGATCGAGACCACCTCGCTGGTCATGACCACGGCCTCGCGGTTCAATTCTTTACCAAGTCGGCCGAGGACAATCACATCTTCGAGCAAGGAAAGTTTGGCCGAGTCCTCAGTGTTGATGGCGGTAAGTTTTACGTCGGCGGGTTTTTCAGGACGAATGAAAGCGAGATCGAGATCGGGGTCCTTGGCGGCGACTTTGGCATCCACTTCAGAGCCGTCGGGCATGAGGATTTTCACCTCCTTGGTGGTGCTCTTGGCGGAAATCTTAAGCGGCCCCTTCGGCGTGTTCACCGTGCGACCGTCCATGCTGGCTGCCATGTCCAGGGTGGAAAGCGGCACGACGATCAACCCGTCCTTGCCAATGACGGTGCCAATAAGCTCCAGTTTCCTCTCGTCCTTTTTCACCGGGTTATCACCCGCAGTGACTTCGATCTCAATCACGGCGCTGAGAAATAGAACGGATTCCTTGTTTCTGTTGGAAAGCGCGATGGCAGATTCCTTGAGCGGGCCTTGCGCGGCTTGGATCAGAGGAGAAAATAATAACAGAACGGCGGTAAAAAGCAGTGGTTTCATGGGATGTGTATTGGATGTGGCGCGGTTCACCACGATGGTTCAAGTTCAATGTAACGGGTGGAGATCCCGTTTCTTACAAACATCGAAATGGGAGTCCGCGAATTTTTTGTGATGTCATCAAGGGTTGATTTAAGGGACTCGATGGAGTCAACCGGTTTTCCATCCATGGAAAGAATGATGTCGCCATTAGAGAGACCACCAAGTGCCGCCCAACCTGCCGGAGTGGTGCCGGTGACAAGCACACCTTTGAAATCGTCCCCAAGCTTACGGGAGACACGATCGTCCTGACCGA
>CAYRLT010000229.1:0-3056 GCA_964425095.1 uncultured Luteolibacter sp. | reverse complement strand
GCGGACGGGGACGCTGTGGGAGGAGCGATTCAAGAGCGTGATCGTGGAAAGCGGGATCGCGGCGCGGACGATGGCGGCTTATATCGATCTCAATCCGGTGCGTGCAGGAATGGTCAAAGATCCGGCGGACTATCGCTGGAGCAGTTATGGTGAGGCGGTGGGCGGTGGAAAGAAAGGGAATGGGAAAAAGGCTCGAGAGGGCTTGGTGCGGGCGTATTTTTGTGATCAGGGGGTGGGTTTTGATTCCGAGAAATGGGAGGAGGTTTCGCGTTTGTATCGGCGCTTCATGGGACTGGCTTTGGGCCGGAAACCTGGGCGCGCCGAGGTGATAAGGAGAGGCAGTGGTCTTGGTCAGAGCGCGATGAACACGGCGGAGATGTTGGAGAGCAAGGACAACGGCACCGTGCTCAAAGATCTAGGAATAGCGAAGATGCTGCGGTGTCGGGTGAGGTATTTCACTGACGGCGCGGTGATTGGCAGCAAAGAGTTTGTGAATGAGGCGTTTGCGAATGCGCGGGAGCGCTTCGGCCCGAAGCGCAAGGATGGAGCGAGGACGATGCGGGGTAGCGGCAGTGGTGCGAAGGGTCAGTTGTGGAGTATGCGAGACCTGCGAGTGAGAGTATAATTTGCTATGAAATCTGATTTGCTAGATCAAATACGCTCCGAGTTGCGGAGCCAGCTTGGGCGTCTTTCCAGAGCCGCGATGGAAGCGCATGCCGCGGCTACGGATCCGGGTAGCAAGGCGGAGGGAAAATACGACACGCGGAGCTTGGAGGCGTCTTATCTGGCGGTCGGGCAGGCGCGGCAAGTCGATGAGTTGGCCGAGGCGGTGCGGATTTTTGATGGGCTGGTGCTGGCGGATTTTGGCAGTGGCGAGAGGATCGACGCTGGGGCGCTGGTGGAAGTGGTGATGGGCGGGGAGGTTTCGAGTTTCCTGTTGGTGCCTGCGGCGGGAGGTTTGGAGTTTGTTCATGAAGGAATGGAAGTCACGTTGTTGACTCCGGCGAGCGCACTCTATCAGAAACTCGTGGGGCTGGGTGTGGGCGATAGCATGGATGTGCCGTCGATGCGGGTGACTGGAGTGATTTGATGGAAGAAGGGCGATTTCCCGCTCGAAAAATTTCGGGCTCCTGTCAGTTTCCGGCGTGGATCTTTTTTCGACACCCAAGCCCGCAGGTGGGCAAGCGCTTTCTGTGACGCAGTTATTGCGGCGGATGAAGAATTTATTGGAAGTGCAGGTGGGTGAGGTGTGGGTGGAGGGTGAGGTTTCGAATCTTCGGAAACAAGGCAGCGGTCATTGGTATTTTTCACTCAAGGATGCTGGGGCGCAAATTTCCTGTGCGATGTTTGGAGCCCGCAGTCGGCAGGGTTCGGAGGCATTGGTCGATGGGGCGAAGGTGCGTGTTTTTGCCGAGGCGAGCGTGTATGAGGCGCGTGGGCAATTGCAGATTATCGTGCAAAAAGCTGAACTTTCCGGGGCGGGGGATTTGCAGGCGCGCTTCGAGGCGCTGAAGCGGAAACTGCAGGCCGAGGGTTTGTTTGATGCCGCCCGCAAGCGGTCGATTCCGGCATTTCCGAAGACGATCGGGCTCATCACGTCGGGCTCTGGCGCGGCGCTGCAAGACATCCTCAACGTGTTGACGCGCCGGGCGCCGTGGGTGCAGCCGGTGCTTTTCCCGGTGCGGGTGCAAGGGAAGGGGGCGGAGATGGAAATCGCGACTGCGATCGAAAAAATGGGTCGGCCCGAGGCATTTGGTTACCCACGGTGCGATGTGTTGATTGTGGGTCGTGGTGGTGGATCGATTGAGGATTTATGGAATTTCAACGAAGAGATCGTGGCGAGGGCGATTGCGTCTTGTCCGATTCCGATTATCTCGGCGGTCGGGCATGAGATTGATTTTACCATTGCGGATTTTGTGGCGGACCTGCGGGCGCCGACGCCGAGTGCGGCGGCGGAGTTGGCGGTGGCGGATGGCGCGGAGTTATCCGCGCGCTTGGTGCAACTGCGGCGGCGGCTTGAGCGCTTGACGCGCGAGCGGCTTTCGAGCGCACGTTTGGCGGTGGATGCGTTGAAGCGTGGCGCATTGCAACGCGATGGTGAAAAACTTTTGCGTGAGCCGGTGATGCGGCTCGACACGGCGCGCGGGCGGTTGATGCAGGTGCTGCGTGCGGCGATGGATGATGCGGCGGTCCGATTGAAGGAGGCGCGTGCCGGCCACCGGGCGCAGCATCCGGCTCGGGTGGTGGCGCGGCGCATTGAATTTCTCTCGAATCTCGGCCGCAGGCTGGAGCGGTCTGGTGAGGAATCCCTCGATCAACGAGGTTCGCAGTTGGTCCGTCTGCGTGGGATGCTACGCGCACTCGGCCCTGAGTCCGCATTTCAACGTGGATTTTCCATCACTCTCGGAGCGGATGGCAAGGCGATCCGATCGGCCCACGGCATCAAGCCCGGTGATTTGTTGCGCACGAAATTCGCCGACGGCGAGATCGCGAGCCGGGTGGTGGACGGCGCGTCTTGATTTTAGCGGTTTTTTTGAATCACTTCGATAGCCAGCAGGCAGACATCGTCGTCGAAGTGCCGGTCTCCGGAAAAATCGAGCACGCTTGTTAGGATTCCATCCAAGAGGCATTCGACGGGTTCCACCGCATTGCGGGCGATGATTTCCATCAAACGGTTTTCAAAAAACGGCTCGCCCTGGCGGTTTTCCGCTTCGAGCACACCATCGGTAAAGAGCACGATCCGTCGGATTTCTGAGAGTGGGATGATGGTTGTGGGATAGGTCGATCCGTGGATGAGTCCGAGGCCAGGGCCTTTTTGGCTGCGTTGTGTGGCGATCTGGTGGATGCCGTCAGCGCCATCCACGATAGGGCCGGGGTGTCCGGCGCAGGAATAACTGAAATTGCCGACCGCGAGATCGAGCACGCCATAGAATGCAGTGGCGAACATGGTGGTTCCGGCGCGTTCGAGGATGGCGGCGAGGCCTTCGTTGAGGCCGCTCAGGAAGGCTCCCGGATCGGTGGCTTGCGAGCGTTGTTTTTCCAACAGCCAGCGGAGC
>CAYRLT010000228.1:0-9351 GCA_964425095.1 uncultured Luteolibacter sp. | reverse complement strand
CTCGGCCACCCTCCTTTGTGGCGGCCCGCGAAGCTAGGTGGCACCCACCCCACCCGTCAACCCATTTTGTGATTTTTTTTCGGTTTTCCCATTATCCGCGTAACTGCCTGCAAATCAGTGGGGGTTTCAATCATGACCCGCGCTATAGACCGATTCAGCCGCAATTTGGGAAGGTTTAGCGTGTCCGACAAAGCTCCGGTTGCGACCGCTAGCTGTCGCCCCGCCGATTTGGCATCCAATTGAATGGTGGAAATCAAATTGGCCAAGTGGTTCACTTGGCAGCCACTGGCCGGCATCAGCAAATATGCACTAAAAATCGCAATTCAAGCGTAGCTCTCCGGCGTTTCTTCTAGGAAGCTCTGCATGGTTTTCGGCGAAGACCTGCAATTCCCGGGGGGGCTGCAGGTCAACCGATCGCGCCACCATCGGTTCGTCCGCTGGTGGCGTTTTGCTTCCATCGGGTCACCGCAGGGAGTCATACACATACCAATCCTCGAGCCGTTTACGTGCCCACGGCGTTTTCCGCAGGAATGTAAGGCTCGATTTGATCGTCGGATCGAACATGAAACAACGGACTGGAATGCTATCCGCAAGCGCCTGCCAGCCGTAGCGCTCCACCAAAGTCTTCAAAACCGTCTCCAGCGTCACGCCGTGCAGCGGGTCATTCGGATGCTCTTGCATGGGAAAACCTTAGCCCGCCGCCGCCAAAAGCCAAGCGCCTTGCAGAACCCGCCGCCGCCGTGCAAGAATCGCCCATGAACCATGACGACCACCCGCTCGACCGCCTCCTGCGTCAGGAAATCCTGCTCGCCCGGGAACGCGTGTATCGTTTTGGCCGCCCGACCCCGCTCGAACCACTGATCCTGAACGGCCCGGGTCCGGAAATCTGGGTCAAACGCGAGGATCTCTCCACAGTAAAATCTTACAAGTGGCGCGGCGCCTGCAACCGCATGGCCATGCTGACCCCGGGCGAGATCAAACGCGGCGTCGTCACCGCATCCGCCGGAAATCATGCTCAAGGCGTCGCCCTCGCCGCCCAAACCCTCGGCATCCGCGCCCGCATCTACATGCCGCGCTCGACCCCGAAGGTTAAACAAAACGCCGTCCTACAACACGGCGGCGAATTTGTGGAAATTCATCTATCCGGTGATTCCTACGACGAAGCCGTGCAAGCCGCACGCAAGGACGAAACAGAAACTGGAGCGGTCTATATCCACGCCTATGATGATCTGCAGGTGATGGCCGGTCAAGGCACACTGGCCGATGAAATCGTTCTATCAGGTCACGGCCCGTTTGATGCGGCCTACTTGCAAATCGGCGGCGGCGGCCTTGCGGCCGGCGTTTCCACCTGGCTCAAAACCTACTGGCCGGAGATCGAAATCATCGGCGTCGAAGGCGAGGGTCAAGCATCGATGAAGGCCGCGCTCGATGCAGGAAAACCCGTCGCCCTCGATCAGGTCGACCTCTTCTGTGATGGCACCGCCGTGCGCAAAGCGGGTGATCTCCCATTCCAAATCTGCCGCAACACGCTCAGCCGAATTGAGACTGTAACCAATACCGAAGTCAGCCATGCCATCCGAATCTTGTGGGAAGGCCTGCGCTGCATCTCCGAACCCTCCGGCGCGATGGGACTGGCCGCCGTGTTGAAAAACCGCGATCAACTCACTGCAAAACGCGTCCTGGTCGTGCTCTGCGGGGCCAACATCGATTTCCTCCAACTCGGAAACATCGCCCAATCCATCGGTGCGACAAACCAAACCAGCCGCACCCTGCGCGTCCGCATCCCGGAACGCCCGGGCGCCATGCTGGAGTTGCTTGATACTTGTTTCGCCGGCATCAATATCGCCGACTTCCAATACGGCAAAACCGATGAGCTTGAAGCTTGGCCGGTCTTTACCGTGACGGCGGAAAACCCCGCCGCCGTGGAAGCAATGCCCGCCAAACTTGATGCCGGTGGATATGTCTGGCAGGATCTAACTGGTGCCGTGGATGTGATTTTCCGAGCCATCCCCTTGCGTGGCGATCTACTGAAAAACCCGGCTTTTCTGAGGCTCGATTTCTACGATCGCCCGGGCGCTCTCCATGATTTCCTCGGTCAAAGAATCCAAGGCAATGCGAACCTCTGTTACTTCAACTACCGCCAATCCGGCGAGCGCATCGGCCGCGCACTCATCGGCCTCGATTTCCCATCGCCCTTCGAACGGGAAGCCCTGCTGATGACGATCCCGGATCATGGCGAAGGCTACCGCCTCTGCAAACAACTCGATGAGGCCACCAGCACTCGCCTCACCGGCAAACCATTCTAGGGAACCTGCTTTTCATCCAGCCACTTGATGAGCTCCCGGCGCAGCGTGAGCGCCTCAATCTCGTCATTGGAACGCCAGATGATCTTGCCGCCCGGCTCGACTAACAATGTGAGCGGCAGCGCGCCGCCCCATTTAGGATCCAAGGCTTCAGCAAGATCGTCGGGATTACCCTCAAACAAATAGTTGTTTGTCGAGCGCCCTTCTTTCGTCACTGAGGCAAGCGTGCGGGGCGATAGCGCGGCATGGCGGGACTTTAAAAACTTGGCGACTTTTTCCCGCTCCGTCGGCGGATCAAGGCTGATGGCAATCAACTCCACCGGTCGATTCTGGAAGCGGCGGTAAGTATCCACCAATGCGGGAAACTCCGCCACACAAGGCCCGCAACTGGTCGACCACAGATTGATGATCCGGAGTTTCTCCGTGGCGTTCTGACGCAATTTCACAGCGGCCTTGGCATCCAGCAGATCGAGCCCTACGTCCATCGCCTCCCACCGTTTCTGCCCTTCTGCCACGCTTTGACGTTTGTCCAGCCACTTGGTGGAACACCCGACCGCACGCGTTGTTTTCTCCGCCACCTCGCGACCGGCGAGCACGGCTTCGATCGCATCGCCGAGATAACTCTTATCCGCCGGACCGAATTTGCGACCGGTATCATCCATGCGCCCGGTGTAGCGGAGCAAGCGCTGGTCATCGAAAACATACACATGCGGCGTGGCCTGAGCGCCATACGCAGTGGTCACCTTCTGCGTCTCGCCATCGTAGAGATAGGGAAACTTCCAACCATTTTCCTCTGCGAAAGGTTTCATTTCTTCAAACGAATCACCAAAAGGCGAGTAGCCGAGCTCATCGGGCCGCAGGGCGTCCGGGTGGTTGCCGCTGATCGCAACGAAGGCGACTCCCTTACTGCGGTATTTCGCATCAAACCCCGCCATCCGTGGCGCGGCGGCGCGCGCCTCCGGGCAGTGATTGCTGGTAAAGATCACCACCAACACCTTGGCTTCCGCAAACTCATTCAAGCCATGCGGTTTTCCATCGGTGCCCGGTAGATTAAAATCCGGTGCCTTCGCCCCGATCGCCAGAACCGGCGGTGGTTCCGCCGCCATCAGTGGACAAACTAGGGCCGCCAAAACTCCAAATATGAGTGACTTGATTTTGATCATGCCGCAGACTGGCACTTAACTACCGATTTCGCAATGCCCGAAATAGGTCGGCGACTTTCAATCTCGACGAGATGCGCCCGGCAGCAAAACTTAAATTCACGTCCGTGTTCAGTCAAAATGGCTTTTCCTCGCGGGCACCGACCCAAAAAAATCTGGTGTTTCATGAAGTTTTTAAAACACACTCTGCGCGAGTTGCCTTGTATTTTCGCGATCACCATTGCGCTCCCCAACGGCCCGGTAACGGTCACATGGAAAGATGAGGATCGCTTCCTATTATCACTCAAACTACCGGCCGGAATGAGCGCGAAGATCGATCTGCCCGCACGCGAAAAATCCACGGGCGTATTCCTAAACGGCAAGCCGCCCGCCGCAAAACGCAGCGGTTCGCGCTGGTTGCTCGAAAAGAAAATCTCCGGAACCATCGATCTGGAGGTCCACTAACAAACGGCTTCCATGAGTGCCGCGCCACAAGCGCGGACGTACTGCATCAAACCACGAGCGATTCCCGGATTTCGAAAGAAGGTTGCAGACCGGTCGCATGGCGGTATCTATGAGCCATGACCACTGCGGTTCCCGTCGCCCTGACCATCGCCGGCTCGGATTGCTCCTCGGGCGCGGGCATTCAGGCGGATCTTAAAACCTTCCAGCACTTTCAAGTGCACGGCCTCACCGCCGTGACCTGCGTGGTTTCTGAAACCGCCCGCATCGTGCGCGCCGTGCATCCGGTGCCAGTGTACATCGTGCGCGATCAAATCTCGCTCCTGCTTGATTCATTTCCTGTCACCGCCGCGAAAACCGGCATGTTGTTTTCCACGGAAATCGTCCGCATGGTGGCCGATATTTTCCAGAATCACCCGGACATCCAACTGGTCGTAGATCCGGTCATGATCGCGACTTCCGGTGCCTCATTGCTCGAGCCCGAGGCCGTGGAAATCTATAAAACCCGCCTCTTTCCACTCGCCCGTGTGATCACCCCGAATCTCCCCGAGGCCGAAGCCCTGCTGGGTGAGCGCATCACCGACGAAGCCACCATGGAATCGGCCGCGCGCCGCCTCTCCGCCACCTTCGGCACGGCGGTCCTACTCAAGGGCGGCCATCTCCAAACCCCGGATTGCGTGGATCTCCTCGTGGAAAATGGCGAACTCTTCCGTTTCACTGAGGCAAGAATCCCCGTTTCCGGCTCGCACGGCACCGGTTGTTCACTCTCAGCGGCCATCACCGCCGCACTGGCCCAAGGAGAATCCCTGCCGTGGGCCGTCGAGACCGCCAAACACTACCTCGGAGAAATCCTCCGCCAGTCCTACGAATTCGCATCGCCCGACGGCGGCACGATCCACTCGCTCAATCAAGGCACCTGGGGCATCTTACCCAATGCCCTCAAGAAGCCGCGAAACATGTTCGCCGATGCCCATGAAAAGCCAATAAATTGAGAGAATCGCGTTCCATTGACCCCACATAGTCAGAACGAACACGCTTCGCATCTCTTTGACTCTTTTTCACCCCAAAAAAATCCCTCCACGAAAACGAAGCGTGACACGATGCCCGTATTCTGTAAGTTTTCTTAAACATTTTTTCCCGCTCTCGCACTTCATGCCCAAACCTCTTCACACTCTCGGATACCGTTTCCTCAACTCCGCGCTCGGCCAACGCGCGGATGATCCGGAAAACACACCCGCGCTCTCGCGCCGCGGTTTCCTACTACTCGCCGCCTCGCTGAGCAGCTGCAAAGCCGCCTCGCCGCTGAAAACCACCACCAATTCGAATTACCGCACCCCCACTCTCCAAGGCGCAGTCCCCCGCAATCCGGACATGCCCTTCCCTTCTAACTTCCCCAAAAGTGCCGGAGTCACATTCACGCGAGTCCTCGTTTCCGGCAAATACATCGCCATCACTTTCGACGACGGCCCGCACCCGCAAAACACCCCTCGCCTGCTCGACATCCTCCGCGCCCGCAACGTCAAAGCCACTTTCTACGTGATCGGCCGCAGCGTGGATCTCCACCCGCAGATCGTCCGTCGCACCGTCGCAGAGGGCCACGAAATCGGCAACCACACCTACACCCACCGCCTCCTGAGCCAACTCAGCGATAGCGAGGTCAGCAACGAACTCTCCCGCTGCCGCGATTCCGTCGCCCGCGCCGCCGGCGTCAACATCCGTACGATGCGCCCGCCATATGGCGGCCTCCTCCAACGCCAACGCCAACTCGTCTACTCCGAATTCGGCTACCCCACTATCCTCTGGTCGGTCGATCCGCTCGATTGGAAACGCCCCGGCCCCTCGGTCGTCACCTCACGCATCCTCAGCGGCACCAACGCCGGCGGAATCGTTCTCGCCCACGACCTCCACGCTCCCACCGTGGACGCCATGCCCGCCACCATCGACGGACTACTCCGCCGCGGCTTCCAGTTTGTCACCGTTTCACAGCTCCTCGCCATGAATACGGAAATCGCCACCACCCAAGCGGATGCGACCCGCGCGAACTCCTAATTGTTGAATCGAAACCGTGAACGAGTGCATATTCGGCGAGCACTACTTCGCGACAAGTCATCGTCTATCCCACGTGATGCATGGCATCGCCGGGCTCGCCGCTGAAACCAACACCGATCTCGGCGACCAATTGCCCCTCGCCGAACTCGAAAGTAGCCTGGCAAATCCATTTCTCTTCGTCGTCTGCGGCGAGGTGAACGCCGGCAAGTCCACTCTGATCAACGCGCTCTTCGGCCACGATCTCTGCCGCGTCAACTCACTGCCGGAAACCCAGCGCGTTTCTTGGTATCGCCACGGCAGCCCCGCCCGCGATGTCCAGATCAGCCCGCTGCTCGAACAGTGCTTCCGCCCACTCGAATTTCTCCACAAATTCAACATCATCGATACCCCGGGCACCAACACCAACGGGCCCGATCCCCAGGAAGTCACCGCACGCTTCCTCCCCAACGCCGATCTCATCCTCTGCGTCTTCCCCATCTCTAACCCCTGGTCCCCCGCCACTTGGAATTTCATCTCCTCCCTATCTAACGAAAAACTGGAGCGCATCGTCCTCATCATCCAACAGGCCGACCAGCGAGAAGCTAATGACATCCAAGTCATCCTGGGCCACATGACGGATCTCGCGATGAAACGCATCGGCCACGTCCCGCCGATCTTCGCCGTCTCGGGAAAACTCGCCTACGAAACCAAACTCGCCACCACTCCCACTGCGGACCGCCTCCAAACCACCGCCTGCTCCGCGCTCGAAGACTTCATTTCCAAAAGTATCTGCCAATCCCCTGCCCGCCGCCAGACCCTCGAAACATGCCGCAGCCATGCCGCGGCAACCCTTCGCGCCGTCGAGGATCGCATCGAGGAACAAACCCGCGCCATCAGCACCCAAAATCGTTTCATGGACGAAATTGAGCGCGAAATCGACGGCATGCGGAACTCCTTCGTCACCCGCCTCCCCCGTCACCTCACAGGCGTCGCGGAAGTTTTTGAATCCGAAGCCGTCTGGGTTTCCAAATTCCTCCGCCGCAAGCTCCGCGCCTTCCCATCCATCATCCGCCTCTTCTCCGGGGATCGCAGCGGCCCGGAAATGGAAACCGCTTTCATCGAATGCCTCCAATCCGCCGTCGAAGCCGTCGCCGAAAAAGACGGCGGTGAAGTCGCCGATACCTGCCAAGCCCACTGGGACGAACTCGGAAACCGCATTAAAAAAACCATGGGCGTCGATCTCAACAGCGCGGAACCCATCGAACAAACTCTCACGACTGCTAGAAAACACTTCGTCGCCCGCCTCGGCCGCGCCGCCCGGCAGGGCATTGGCAACCTCAAAGTCCGCAACCAACTCGACAAAGAACTCCGCCGCAGAAACATCGCACTCAAGTCGTCCATCTCCACAACACTTGTTCTCAGCTCCGCTGGCGCCACCTGCGGCGCGCTCGGAGTCCCATGGGTGCCCGGCATTCTCATCGGAATCGCCGCCCTTTTTCTAACCGGCGGAATCCTCACCGCCTGGGTCACCCGGAAATCCATCGCCGCCGATTTCCAAGCCCGTCTGCTCGACACCTGCGGCACCTTTGCAAGCACCTTGCACACCGATTACGAGGACGCCCTGCGTCTGGTCTTCCGCGATTACGCCACCTCCCTCGCCAGCGTCCGCACTCACCTCGCCCGCGAGAAACTCGCCATCGAGCCCCGCCTCCGCCGCTGGCAGGAACTCTTCCTCACCCTCAAAGCCATCGAACAGGATCTGTGAATTCCAAAACAAATTCCCAGCGACCCGCGCTCCGTCCCGGGACCTGTCTCATTTGACCGCCGGACCGATCGTCCCGCCCTCGATAAACTCCGCCACGGCAAACGTTTTGCCGTGAGGCCGCTTCCCGCGCGCCACCTGATTCACCCCTAGCAGAGTCTCGCCCAGTGTTTTGGCCTGAACCTCGCTGCGCAAATGCGCGGCAAGCTGCTCAATAGCGGTCAAGGCCCGGAAGGCTTTCATGGGGATAGATTCTGTGACCTATCGGGACACAGAAGCCTAGAGCAAAATGTTTCGCCTATCACTAAACTCTTGCTAGAGCTCGCGGCGGTCGCACAAAAAACGCACCCCGCTCCCTAATAACCTCCAACTGATAACATCCAAGCTTCTCACCATCCTCTGAATTCATGGTTGAAGCGCGGTGATGAATCGTTGCCACAACCCGCTGATGATAAACATCATATCCGGCCAATCTGCGGTTCCCTTTTAATTTTTAACTTATGCACCCATCCACCACTTCCAGGCCCCGCGGATTCGCCTTGGTTGTCACGCTTTCGCTAATGGTGCTTTTGGCGATCATTGCCGTGGGCTTGTTGAGCCTCTCCGCTGTCACCTTCCGTAGCTCCTCGCAGGGCACGGCCCAAGCACAGGCACAGACCAACGCCCGCATGGCGCTGATGATCGCCATCGGCGAACTCCAAAAACAAATGGGACCAGACCAACGGATCTCGGCCTCTGGCTCGAACATTCTCAACGTTGACGGCACGATCCCGGGACCCAGCGAGTTAAAAAACCCGCATTGGACCGGAGTCTGGAATTCGTGGAAAGCCGGTACAGGCGAAATCAGCCAGCACAGCAGCATCGCGCCACCTGCCAATCCCCTATCCGGTGTAATGGCTCCCACTTATGAGCTCAACCGCGCGAACAGCTTCCGCTCATGGCTCGTCTCGCTCGATCCGGCCGAGGTGGCGTTGGTGACTTCCGCCAGAGATCTCAGCCTGAACGGAGTCTCCATGCCCACGGGAGATGCCACGGACGTGCAACTCGTCGGCAAAGGCTCACTTGGCGCTTCCGCCACCACCACCGACTGCGTCAGCGCCCGGTTGATCAAAGTCATAGAGCAAAACTCCGCAAAACCCACGGGCCGTTATGGTTGGTGGGTCGGCGATGAGAGCCAGAAGGCCCGCATCATGGACGATTCCTATCAATCCTCAGCCGTCCCTCTGACCTCCGCGGAAAAAATCTTCCGCTCCCAAGCGCCGGGCTCCACCGGCACCAAAAGAGTCGAAGGTCTGGAAGATATGTCCACCGACACCCAACTCGCAGGCCTTCCCTCGCTTGCAACGCTGGATCTCGTCACCGGCGCCACCGGTCGCCCGGCACAGAAGAACTTCCTCTCCGTAACCCCACATTCCTACCAAGTCCTCGCCGATGTCCGCGAAGGCGGCCTCAAGCGCGACCTGTCCACTCTGCTCGAACGCAAAATCGACAACACCGAAACGGGCGATCAATTCATGCTCTACAAGTTCGGCACCAAGGATGTTTGGGCAAGTGAAGACTCGGATCCGTCGCGATTGGACCCGCTACTGAAGTCTTATAAGACCCCGCAGGAATGCGTGCCCATCCAGGACCTCGCCGCCTACTATCAGCTCTATGA
>CAYRLT010000227.1:0-1529 GCA_964425095.1 uncultured Luteolibacter sp. | reverse complement strand
CGCTGCAACGGCGATTGAAATCGTCCGCCTGGCGGCCATAAAAATCCACTGCCTGAAACCACGGGTGATTTATAAAAAAATTGGTAGCGTTGTCAATAAGGCGGCGTCAATAAATAAGCTTTACATTTCACAGGAGTTAGTATATGCTCCCTGTGTATGAAGACATTAAGAGAAGTCAAACAGAAGTTCGCTCTCATATGGCCCCATCTCGACGAACGAGCACGACGGATGATGGCGGCCAACGAGGCGCGTCAACTGGGCCATGGCGGAGTGTCGAAAATCAGTCGCGCCTGTGGCTTGTCTCGAGTCACAATCACAAAGGGCATGCGGGAACTCCGCGATCGCCCGCTGACACCGGGTCGGATTCGGCGTCCTGGCGGAGGGCGAGCCACGCTTTTGCGGCTTGATCCCGATTTGCCACGCAGGCTGGAAGGGCTGGTGGAACCTTTGGCGCGCGGAGATCCGGAATCGCCTTTGCGATGGACGAGTAAGAGCACTCGTGCGCTCGCGGAAGAACTCACCGCCCAGCATCATCCCGTCAGCCATGAGAAAGTTGCCCAATTTCTGCGCCAGATGGACTACAGCCTTCAAAGCAATCGCAAAACCGAAGAGGGCAACGATCACCCTGACCGGGACGCACAATTTGAGCACATTAACAAGCAGGTTCGTCAGGCGTTGGCCACCAGAAGACCTGTTATATCCGTGGATACGAAAAAAAAGGAACTCATCGGCAACTACGAAAATGAGGGCCGACAGTGGCGGAAAAGCAAGTCGCCACAGAAGGTCAATGGCCACGATTTTCCCGGTCCCTCTGTGCCGCGTGCCTATCCTTACGGCATCTACGATCTGACTCACAACAGCGGATTCGTGAATGTGGGGACAGACCACGACACTGGCGCATTCGCGGTTGCTTCGATTCGGGGATGGTGGCGCTTCGAGGGACAGCGGCTGTATCCGAAGGTCAGACAGTTGTTGATTACGGCTGATGGCGGAGGCAGCAACGGGTATCGGCTGCGCCAGTGGAAGATGGAGCTTCAGAAATTGGCGGACAGTACGGGGCTTTCCATCAGGGTGTGCCACTTTCCTCCGGGAACCAGCAAGTGGAACAAGGTTGAACATCGGCTATTTTCCTTCATCTCCTCGAACTGGCGGGGAGAACCGCTTTGCGATTATGAAACTGTGGTGCGATTGATTGCCCGCACAACGACCGCTAAAGGCCTGAAGGTAACCTGCCGCCTAGACCGACGTCGATATCCCGTGGGGCGGAAAGTGACCGACAAGGAATTTGCTACCGTCAACCTAAAACCCAACGCTTTTCACGGCGAATGGAACTACACCATTCTGCCGAGAAAAACATCATAACTGTTAATGTTATTTATTGACACTGCCTAAGTCCCGCGCCCCTACCACATTGGTGTCTTTGGTTGGCTGGCGGCTTCATATACCGCGCTCGGCCAGTATGAGGAAGCGGTAGTCACATGGAAGAAGTCGCTGCAGATCTATGGCCCTGATTCGTTGGGAGCCCACGT
>CAYRLT010000226.1:0-2781 GCA_964425095.1 uncultured Luteolibacter sp. | reverse complement strand
AGGAAGGCGATGAGCGAGTCAGCACTTTGGCCCAGCACCAAATTGCGATATCCCCCATAAAAGACAATCGTGGCCACCGCCACGCCACCGATGAACTCCATGATCGGGCTGGTGCGGGCCGAAACGATGGCCATTTTGTTGGAGAGTTTTTCAACCCCGCTGATCGCCTCATCGAAACGCCGACGCATCGAATTTTCAAGATTGTATGACTTGATGAACTTGTTGCCGATGATCGCTTCCTGAATCGCGGAAATGATCTGGATAAAGCTTTTGAATTGCGATTGGGCAATCTTGCGGATGCGCTTGATGAGGAGGCTGAGCGCTACCGTGATCGGGAGAAAAATGAAGAGGGCCGCACAACTCAACTGCCAGTCGAGCTTGAACATCGCGATGAGCAAAGCTAGCGCAGTAAGCACATCCTGAATGCGCGTCATCAACAGATTCATCACGGCACTCGCGGAATTCGCCGCCTGCGATACGCGGGTAATGAGATCGCTCGAGGGGAAGCGGACGAAGAAAGCCAGCGACTGATCCAGCACATGGTTGCCGATGCGGCGCTGTTGGCGGGCGACGATGTTGTTGCCGATCTTGGTGAGGATGACCGTGGAGCCGTATGAGGATAGCCCCTTGATCAGGAAAACGATGATGATCGCGATTGAGACGCTGAAGATCTGGAACAGGCCTGGCGTAGAAACAAACAAGGAAATGAAATACGCGCTGATTTCATGAATCCGATCTGCGACGAAAGATCCCGTGCTGGGCAGCGGCGCGGCTGTTTGTTGTGCGGCCTCGCGCGAACCGAACACCACGGCGGTGATGTTTTGCATCAGGAACACCGAAACGGCCGTGGCCGCCGCCGTGCAGGCCATTAGGAAAAAGGCCAGAAGGTAACGCCCGACATAGAGGTGGAAATTTTCCTTCAGTACCCTGCGGATCAGGTTGCGTGAATTGGGGTCGGCAAGGACCGCTGATTTGTTTGATGCCATGATTGAAAAAACTCGGGAAGGAATGCCCCCCTGCACCGCCAAGACTGCACGCAGGAATCGGTAATTCAATGCGAAAGGGGGGGGAGAAGAAGTCAGCGGTCAATGGTCAGCAGTCATCAGGAAAGATGAAGAAGCCGCTTCTTCAAAGAGGGGCGTGGGCGGCCCGCCCGTTTCTTCAAGGAGCCGTGGGCATCCTGCCCAAATCTTCATCGTGGCTGGGGCATCCTGCTCCAGGCCGTCCATGGAGCGTCCCGCTCCATGTTTTGCGAAGCCAATGACGCCGCCTCTTCTTTAATCACATCCCAATGAACGGACCTTTGGGAATGCATTAGCCGCGCTAGCGGCAATTTTTCAAAAACGCGGAGCGGACTTGGCATGGCCGGAGCGAAGCAAAGGCACAAAGATCCCTGCCTAAGAAGAAGCAGCCTCCTCCTATTACTCATTCAAAATTCAAAATCTAAAATTAAAAATTTCATCCCCCCCATCTCCTCATTCGCGTTCCTTCGCGTCCATTCGCGGTTCAAACTCTTCACTCTGTTCCACTTCGATGTTCGATGTTCATTTCCTCTTCCCCATCCTCCTCTTCCGGCTGCTTGAGAAACTCATCGGCTTTTTCGCGGAGTTTGTCGGGTGATTCGTTGTCTTCCTCAGTCTCCAGCAAAAAGCCGAGGAGCGTCTGTGCTTGCTGGCGAATGTCTGGATCCGAATGGTTCAAAAGCCCAAGAGCGCCGGACACCTGCTCTTTGGTTTGATCGTGGCCGTGAAGACCATGCAAATGGCTCTCGGCAAGCGGCAAGGGTAGATTGGGATCCAAGGAAAGCGGCAGCAAGTGGCTGAAGCCCAGATTCTTGCCATGCTCCATCGCCTCAAGCCTTTCAGGCTCGGGCCGATTGGGGTCGAGGGCAATTTCGGCCAATTCGATAGCCGCTTCCTCATCGGAAATGCGATCATCCGTAAGCACCCTGTCGATCTGCGGAAATGTCGTGGGATTCGATGCCCTCGCGGATCTTGATTCTCCCCTTGCCCGTTTTTTCGGGGTTGGAGATGGGTCTTCGATTTGCTCTTCATCGGTTTGCTTTGGGGATGGCTCTTTTGACGGCGCCTCATGCCTTGCCGATTTTTCCAAAGGCTCGTGTTGATTCTTTGGGGTCACGAGGTACCACGCAGAAAGTCCTGCGAGCAGGAGGATGAGAATTCCAGCCGCGAGAGTGCGGTTGATCTTCGGCCCGGGCTTGGGTGCTTGTGGCGTCATTGCTTGTTCGATCAAAGACAGGCGCGGATCATGGAACGCACGAAATTCACAAAAGGCACGAGCCTGCAAAAAAAACGCGTTGCCTGCGGTGTGCGGGCAACGCGTTTGGGATCATTTGATCAGCGTGTTTGAGTGATGCCTCAGCGGTAGCTTTGCGTGATCGTGTGCTTGAAGCCTGCGATGCGGATGCTTGCCTCGCGGCGCGCGTTGGTTGCATTCGCATTGACCGTGATCACCACGGTGCCGCTTCCAGTGCCCGATTTGACGCTGGCGGTGACCCATGAAGCGCCCGTCGTATCGACCGTCCAGTCGCCGTTGGAAGTCACATCCACATTGTAGCTGATGCTGCCGGCTGAGACCGTCTTGTTGAGCGAGCTGATGTTGGTGAAGTCGGGTTGCAGGCCCGCGCTGTTTTCTTGGACAGCGAATCCACCCCATGAACCGGCTCCGGAGTAGAAGCCGCTCAGCTTGTCCTTGCCTTGCACCACCACCGCAAAGGCGTTGGAGCGGGCGTTGATGAGTCCTTTGGCCGGATCGGTGCGG